>DATGLK010000093.1 GCA_035294265.1 Candidatus Binataceae bacterium | reverse complement strand
AGGCGGCGGCCGGCGGCGGCGGCAAGGGGATGCGGGTGGCGCGCGATGCCGACGAACTGGCGCGGCTGTTTCCGCTGGCCCGGGCCGAGAGCGAGGCCGCCTTCGGGTCGCGCAAGATGTACCTGGAGAAGTACCTGGTCGAGGCCCGCCACGTCGAGTTTCAGATCGTAGCCGACAATCGCCGCAACGCTATCCACCTGGGCGAGCGTGACTGTTCCATCCAGCGCCGCCATCAGAAGGTGTTTGAAGAGGCCCCTTGTCCGGTGCTCAGCTCCCGCCTGCGCGAGAAGATGGGCAAGGCCGCGGTGCGTGCCGCCGAGGTCGTGGGTTACACCAACGTGGGCACGGTGGAGTTTCTGCTCACCCCCGATAACCAATTCTATTTTATCGAGATGAACACCCGGATTCAGGTCGAGCACGGAGTAACCGAAATGGTTACCGGGATCGATTTGGTCAAGGAAAGCTTGCGCCTGGCGATGGGCGAACCGCTGCGCCTGCGCCAGCGTCAGGTCGAGCTGCACGGCGCGGCGTTGGAATGCCGGATCTACGCCGAGGATCCCGAAAGTCACCTGCCCTCGCCCGGGGTGGTTTCGAACCACCATTCGCCCGGCGGCCTGGGGGTTAGGGTGGAAACCGCCTTGTACGACGGCTACGAAGTTCCGGTTCACTACGACCCGATGGTGGCCAAGCTGATAGTCCATGCTGGAGATCGCGAGTTGGCGATTGCGCGCACCAAGGCCGCCCTGCGCGAGTATGTGATAGACGGGATCAAGACCAACATTCCGCTTCATCTGAAGATTTTAGACGACCCCGATTTTCGCCTGGGCCGAGTCTCGACCCGCTTTCTGGATCGCTTCGAGCCCAAGCGTGAGCAGCCCGCGCCTCAGCCGGAAGTCAAACCCGCCCCGCCGCTTAAGCGGCGCACCGGAGCGCAGCACCCGGCATGAAACTTTTTCCTTTGCTGACGCTGATTTGGTTACTCAGTTTGATGGCGCCGCAGACGGCAGGTGCCGCTGGTGGACCGGCGGCGATCTCCGGAGCCCAGCCCCGAATCGAAGCCGCGCAGGCGGTGTACGACTTTGGCTCAGTGCCACAGGGGCCGTCGATCGCCCACAGCTTCACGATCAAGAACGTGGGGCAGGCCGATCTCGTTATCGGTCAGGTGCAGAGCACCTGCGGCTGCACGATTGCCGCGTTGGCCAAGAAACGCTTGCGCCCCGGCGAGAGCACCCAGATACTGGCCACTTTCGATACTCGCCATGAGCGCGGCAAAGCGTCGCGCCAGATCGACGTCTATAGCAACGATCCGCGCACTCCCGACCTGATTCTGACCATGCAAGGGGCGATCACGGTGGCGGCTGAAGCGGTGCCGGACGAAGTCAATTTTGGCGATTTGCGTAAGGGGGCTGGGGCTACGCGCGAGGTTGCCATTCGCCGGCTGCGTAAGAGCGGCCAATTCAGCATCGTCAAGCTGAGCAACACCAACTCGCACATTGCCGTCACTCGTCAAGAAGGGAGCTCCGATGTGGTGGCGCGGCTGGAGCTGACGGTCAATCGCGACATGCCTCCGGGCCCGTTCGAGGATACCGTCGAGGTGAGTACCAACGACCAGCCGATCGAAATTCCAGTATACGGTCGAGTGGTGGGCGATTTACTAGTGGAACCGGCGCAGGTGTCGTTCGGCATTTTGCCGCACGGGCAAAGCGCGGTGCGCTATGTGCGGGTGGTCAACAACAGCACGCGGCCAGTGACGATCACCGCGCTGTCGAGCACCAATCCGGCGGTGAGCGTGAGCGCCAAGCCGCTGGCCGCGGGTAAGCAATATCGCTTGGCGCTGGCGTTGCGCGGGGGCACGGCGGACGGGCAATTGCACGGCCAACTTCAGATCAAGACCGACGACCCCCAACAGCCACAACTGACTGTACCGTTTTTTGGCATCATAGGGTCATTCAAGACCAACCAGAGCTGAGCGCCAGCTCGCCCGAGGCCGCTGCCATTAAGCGGCCGGCTGTTAACTGCCGCGTTCCTGAACTAAAATATTTGGGTCGGGAGACCTGATGGCGCTGCGGCTTAAATCGGCGGCGCGAATGCGCCGGAGTTTTGTGCGGCTGGTGCTTAAGCTGCTGACCAAGCCGCTGAAGAACTACACCCTGAAGATCCCCAACGACTTGGCCAACCTCAAGCGTTACATTCGAAAAGGGGATGTCGTGCTGGTGGAGGGCAACGAGCGGATCAGCGAATGCGTCAAGTATCTGACCCAAAGCTCCTGGTCCCACGCCGCGCTCTATGTTGGCGACGAGGTGCTACGGCGCGATCCCGCGCAACGTGGCGTGCTATTGGAACGTTTTGGCGAGGAAGCCGAATATCTGCTGGTGGAGGCACTGGTCGAGCAGGGCGTGATTTTGGCCCCGCTGGTCAAGTATCGCGATTTCAACATCCGCATCTGTCGTCCCTTCAACCTGACCCGCCACCATCTGGCGCAAGTGCTCGACGAAGTGTTGGGGCATGTCGGTGACACCTACGACCTGCGTAACATCTTCGACCTGGCACGCTATTTCTTGCCGGTGGCGATGGTGCCGCGGCGGCTGCGCCGCCAGGCGCTGGATTTTGGTAGCGGCGAGCCGACCCGGGTGATTTGTTCCAGTCTGCTGGCCAACGCCTTTCTCAAGGTGCGCTACCCCATCCTGCCCGAATATCTGGAATTGCCCAGTAGCGTCAGGCCGCGCGGTTTTCTGCGCCGGCTTGACCCGCGCCGCTTCGGGTTATTGCAGAGTCGGCCAGCGGGGCTGGTGACGCCGCGTGATTTCGACTTGTCGCCCTATTTCGAAGTGATCAAATTCAACCTCATCGAGGCCGAAAGGTTCGACTACCGCCGCCTACAATGGGCCGAGCCCGAGAGCAGCAACGCACTGGAAAAGCGCGGCCTTGAGCGATAAGGTAGGGGCGTGTGGCAAAGCGGCCGCGTATCGGGCGGGAGCACAGATGGGAATGACGGACAATGCCAATCGCGCCACGCTGGAGAAAACGCTCGCCAAGATCCTCCAGCGCCATTGCAACTTCGGCTGGGCCCACTACTACATTCCCAGCGAGCGGTTTCCTAGTCTGATCCAGGAGTTGGTTGAGGCCATCGGGCCCAGCGGTCAGGTCGGCCATCAGGAGCTGGTGGAATTTTTCTTGCGCACGCAGCGTTTGTCTTCCGCCCAACAGAAGGCGGAGAAGTTCGAGGAACAGTTCACCATTTGCCGGCGCGGCTGAACGTGGACACGCGACCGTGCCATCCTCCAAGCGGGCATTCGGCGACGGCATGGCGGTTGCGCCAAACATTAATCGCAAAGGATATCAATGGACGCGTTGCAAGCGATTTTGACTCGCAAAGTGGTGCGCAAGTACAGCAACCGCCCGGTTAGCCTGGAGCAGCTCGAGCAACTGGTCGAGGCGGGGCGCCATGCGATGAGCGCCATGAACTGCCAGCCCTGGAGCTTCGTAATCGTGCGCCGGCCCGAGACCTTGCGCGAGTTGGGTGCGCTTACGCCCCACGGTCGCTTTATCGCCGAAGTTCCGGCCGCGATCGTGGTGCTTAAGACCTTGGAGGGGCGCTTCAGTGACGAGGATTGCGCGCAGGCGGTGCAGAATATTGCCAACGCGGCATGGGCGATGGGGTTGGGGACTTGCCGGCCGGGAGTGGACAACGAGGCTCGCATCGGCGAATTGCTCGGACTGCCGCCGGGGGCCAAAATCTTCACCATCATGCCGATCGGTTACCCCGATCCAAGTAGCGCGCCTCAAGGTCGTCCGCTTAAAAAGCGGGCTGAAACCATTAGTTACGAACGCTTTGGCCAGACTCGACCCTAAACGGGAGATAACAGTGAATTGCGGGGCGAGTCCTGCTGGCACGGCGGCCCGCCCGATTTGCCCGGTACCGATTTCCGCAACCGTGGAGCGCTCCATTTATTCTACTTGGGAGACGTATCGCTAGGACCTCGCATAATCAAATGGAGAGTGAAGATGGCTATCGAACAGATCGAACCTTTTCGCGCTTACCGCATCTTAACCGAGGATCGCGAGGCGCTTTACCTTGACGTGCGCACCGAGGAGGAATTTGCCCAAGGCCATCCCACCGGCGCGGTCAACATCCCGATATTCATTTTTCGCGGACCGGGCCAGCCCGAGCCGAATCCCGAGTTCCTGGCGGTAGCCGAGAAGGTTCTGTCCAAGGATCAGCAACTGGTCGTCGGGTGCATGGCCGGCGGCCGCTCGCAGCGGGCCTGCGAAGCACTTGAGCAAGCCGGTTTCCAGCGCTTGGCCAACGTGCGCGGTGGCTTCGGGGGGGCGCGCGACGCCAGTGGCGCGGTGGTGGTCAAGGGCTGGCGCGAGAGCGAGTTGCCGGTGTCCACTGACGTCGATGAGTGCGGCTACCAGAGCATGCGCATTAAGGCCGGTTTAGGCTGAACGATGCCGATTAGGCTTGGCCGGATTTACACCCGCGGCGGCGATCGCGGGATGACCTCGCTGGTGGGCGGCGTGCGGGTGGCCAAGGACTGCCAGCGGGTGGAGGCTTACGGCACGGTCGATGAGCTCAACGCCACGGTTGGCGTGGTGCGCACACTATTGATAGAACGGGGCGCGGGCTTGGGTGAGGAGCAGAGCTGGTACGGTGAGATGCTGCGGCGCATTCAAAACGAGCTGTTCGACCTGGGCAGCGAGCTGGCGACTCCTCCCGGGCGCGAATACGACGGGATGCACCAGATGGGGTCCGAGGAGGTCACCCAGCTCGAGCGCGAAATCGATCGCATGAATCAGAGCCTGGAGAAACTGGCCTCTTTTACCTTGCCTGGCGGCGGCCAGCTCAACGCTTTTCTTCATCTGGCCCGCACGGTCTGCCGGCGCGCCGAGCGCAGATGCTGGACGCTCAAGCACACGGAAGAGGGCATCAACGAGCAGGTGCTGATCTACTTGAACCGCCTGAGCGACCATCTCTTCGTGCAATCGCGTTGGGTCGCCAAGCGCTTGGGCGAGGCGGAATTCGTCTGGGATCGGGGCTTGCGAATCGATACCCGGGCTCGCAAGTCCGGTCGGGAGAATTAGATGGCCACGCCCCAACCGATCTATTTCCGCCAGGTCGAAGCCGGGCCGATGGCCAACTATGTCTACCTGATAGGCGATCCAAAGACCCGTGTTGCCGCTATCGTCGATCCGGCTTGGGAAGTTCAACGCTTGGTGGACTTGGCGCAGGCCGATGGCTATGAGCTGCGCCACATCTTGCTGACCCACTATCATCCCGACCATCTGGGCGGTGATTTCATGGGCACACATATCGATGGCGCGGTGGAAGTCCTTGGCCGGGTCAAGGCCAAGCTGTATGCGCACAAGGCCGAAGTTCCCTGGGTGCGCCGCTTGGCCGGGCTGGCGTCCAGCGACGTGGTCGCGGTGGAGAGCGGCGACACTGCCTCGCTGGGTGAACTCAATTTGACCTTCATCCACACTCCCGGGCATACCCCGGGCTCGCAATGCTTCATGATCGATCGCAAGCTGATCTCCGGTGACACCCTGTTTATCGGCGGCTGCGGGCGGGTTGATTTGCCTGGAGCCGATCCGGCCCAGATGTATCACAGTCTCAATCACATCCTGCGCAACCTGGCCGACGACACCGTGGTCTATCCCGGTCACGCCTATGCACCTCAGCCCAGTTCCACTATTGGCGAGGAAAAGCGTGCCAACCCCTATATGCGCTTCGATTCGCTGGCCCAGTTTCTCGCGGCAATGGGCGTCCCCCGCGCGCAGTGATACGCCCTATCAGTTCGCCGCCACCGCTTGAAAAAGTTACAATTCACGCGCCCGAGCACGTGGTACCGAAGCGGCGCCATTGCAGCGCTTAAGCGTGGCCCCAGCTTTGCTTCCCAGCTTTGCTTCAAGGATTGGCCTTTAGTGCTGACGACACCTTTTTCGTTCTGTTGATAAGCCGCTTTGGCAGCGATGAGGAGTGTGCAAAAGGTTTTATGCGGCTGACTTGGTCCAGGTGCAAGTTAATCGCGAAAGTAGTGGTTGTTCTGAGCTTGGGCCTGGGGGCCGTTTCCTGCCAATTGGCGACCGGGCTGATCAAGAACGGCGGTGAGCAAATCAAGGCGGAGCGTCCGCCGCGTCCTGCTCCCGGTCAGCCCAGCCTGATCATCTTTGCCCTGGATGGGGTGGGCCACGACCAGCTCATGGCGGCGCTGGGCGCGGGCAAGATGCCCAACCTGGCGGGGGTCCTGGGACCGCCACGCGGGGCCGATTTGTTCGCTCATGCCTACTCGGTGCCCAAAACTGTAAGCATGATGCCCTCAAGCACAGTGGCCGATTGGTCGGCGGTTTTCACCGGCCTACCGCCCGCGTGGAACGGTCTGCCCGGCGACGAATGGTTCGACCGCTCCAGTCTACGTTTTTTCGCACCGGTCCCGATAACGGTGACCGATTCGGCGGATTTCGTCGCGATGCTGATCGATGACTTGGTTGGTAAGCAACTCAAAGTGCCGACCTTGTACGAGCAATTGGCGGTGCGCACCAACGTATCGATGCAGATGGTTCATCGTGGCGCGACCGTTTACACCATTCTGCCGCCCACTTCGGTAGTGGACTTTATCGGGGACTTTATCGCGGGAGAAATGGATGGCAAGGACAGCCATCAGTCGGTCAGCGGAGTGATCGATACGCAATCGGTGGGCAAGGCGGTGCAGGCGCTGGATCAGCATGGGATTCCAGCTTTGCAGACCGTGTATTTTCCCGGAATCGATATCTACACTCATGCCTCGCCCAATCCGTTGCCCTCGCAGGTCAACTACCTCGAGACGGTGACCGATCCGGCGATCGGCCATATTTTAGCCGCCTATCGGCGCGATGGCGCTCCGGCCAACACGTACGTGATAGTGATTGCGGACCATGGCAACACTCCGGTGCCCAACGACGCGCGCCATGATTTAGGGGTGGGGCAGGACACTCGCGGTTCGCTCTGGCAGGTGCTGGCCGCGAGCGGATTTCGCGTGCGCCCGCCGACGCTTAAGCTGCCCGCCGCCGACGCGCAAACCTATCAGGCCGTGATCGCCTCGCAAGGCTTTATGGCCAACATCTACCTGGCCAACCGTGCTACCTGCCGGGATGCCGGCGCCCGCTGCGATTGGAGCCAGCCGCCTCGTCTGGAGCGCGACGTGATGCCAGCGGTGCGCGCGCTGTATCGCGCTTCCCATCGTGGCCATGGCTATCTGGCCGGCGCCATCGACCTGATCTTTGCGCGCCCGCCAGTGGCGGCAGGCCATGATGCACTCCCTTTTGAGATTTACGATCGCGGCCGCCTGGTGCCGATTCCGGACTATCTGGAGCACCATCCGCGACCCGACCTGGTCGAACTCAACCGGCGCATGCGCTGGCTGGGCGCCGGGCCTTACGGCGATCGCGCCGGCGATATTATTCTGCTCGCCGCCACGGGGCTCAATCGGCCGCAGAGCAAACGCTACTATTTCGCCGCCAAGGGGCATTGGTCCTTCCATGGCAGCGCCAGTATTCAGGACAGCTACGTACCCTTCATTGTGGCTCAGATCGGAGGCTCGGGTGCGGCCATGGAACGCGAGGTGAAGGCGGTGCTGCACGGACCGCCCTCTCAGATGGCGGTGACTCCGCTGGCGTTGCGCCTGCTGAATCAATGAAGGCGCAGGCGGTGCGCCTGAATTCAGCGGCCCTGCCAGTTAGGTTTGCGCTTTTCCAAAAATGCGCGCGGTCCCTCCCGGGCGTCCTCGCTGTGCTGGACCTGCTCGATCAGCCGATCGATGTCGTCGTGCGGTGCTTGGAAGGCGCCGCTCATGGCGCGGCGCAAGCTGGCTTTCATCGCGCGCAGTGAGAGCGGAGCGTTGGCCGCCACGCTTTCCAACCAGGCCAGTGCACTCTGCTCCAACTCTTGGTCGGCTACCACGTGGTGGACCAAGCCCATCGCCTGCGCCTGCCCGCTGTCGAGAATCTCGGCCGTGAAGAGCAGGCGCGCGGCACCCGGCGCGCCGCACACCTCGATCAGCTTGCGGGTGAAGCTAAAGGGTAGCATGATGCCGACCCGAGCCAGCGTCATCCCCAGGCGGGCGCCGCGCGCGGCCAGACGCAGATCGCAATGCAGCGCCAGTTCCAGGCCACCGGCCAAGGCGGTACCGTTGATCGCGGCGAGTGTTGGGAGCGGAAAACGCTCTAAGCGCTGGAAGACGGTTTCAAGGTTGCGCTGGCCGGGGGCCGCGCTCTCCAGCACATGGGCCTGATTGAGATCGATCCCGGCGCAAAAGCTTTTGCCCTCGGCCCGCAAAAGCAGGGCGCGCAGACCGGGTTGGGCGGCGGCCGCCATAAGAGTGTCGTCGAGTTCCTCGAGCATGCGCTCGTTGATGGCGTTGTGCTTGTCGGGACGTGCCAGTGTGATGGTGAGCCACGCTGCTCCTTGTTCCACCTTGATCGTTGTCTCCGCCACGGCCCTACCTCCTACTGGTGATGGTGTCCGGTGCTGCCCACCAGCATGGCAAGCCCGTCGTCTCCAGCCAACCGCAACTTCCCAGCCCTGGCCAGGGCGTTAGGCCGAGCTATCCGGGGGTTAGCTCAACGGGCGGCTGCCGTCAGGGGTATCGACGTCGAAGCTGTTCACCACCATGGTGATCATGGTGTAGTAACCCACCACGGTAACCAGCTCGATCAGCTGCTCACGGCCCAAGAGGTTCAAGCCGCGCTGATAGCTGTCTTGGCGCAGGCTTTTGGTTTCGACAAGCTCGTTGACCAGGTCATAAATCACCCGTTCGTCTTCGCGTGCGAAGGTCGGCGTGCGGCGAGCCTCGATCGCGTCGACCACCTCGGGCGCCAGACCGGCTTCCACGGCTGCGCCGCGATGGACGAACCAGGGAAACTGAGCTAGGCCGCGGCGGATTACGAGCAGCACGGCCAACTCGAACAGCCGTTTTTCCAGTTGCCCGTTAATCCGCAGCGCCATCGCCATTTTGTTAGCGCCCTCGGCGATCGGGGGTGTGTGCAGCCAGATTGCGAAGGGGCCGCGGATGCTGCCGCCGCGCGGGCCGGCGAACTCGTCGTACAGGCGCTGCTGTTGGGCGCTGAGCTGAGCTTTTGGGGGCAAGGTCACGCGAGCCATGGGCGGCCTCCTGAGGGAGCAAATTGGGCAAAGCCGAGTGGGCGTAGGCGATCTCTACCACGGCGTGCCGGACCGGCAAAGGAAGGCCGGCAAGAGGCGCCGGCTGGCCCGAGGAGGCATCAGTGGCAATTGGGCGCCCGTTTTTTGCCGCAATGGTTGCAAATTTGCCACATTCGTTACCTTTGGCATTACGGGCGGCGAAACCGTTCTGGCGGCGCCGGTCCAAGCTCTCGCGGGTGGGTGCGCGCAAAAAATGGCTTCGATCCCTTGATCTTCTTCTCGCCTGATCAGTGGGAGGGCCAACGGGAGCAGACCGGAGGGCTTCTTGCGCAGCTTGCCGATGCTCATCGGCACGAGCGGATGCTCCCGCTTTTGATTGAACACGGCGCGACCAAGCGTTGGCATTGCCTTTGCTTGGGAGTCCCACGGGAGGAGCAGCGCAACGCGCCGCGAATCGCTCCACGGCCGTGGCGGATTTGGGGCGGCGAGCAGGTTGCCAAGCACAGTCATGGGAATGTCTAGCCGAAGCGAGGCCAAAGTCTCGCCGCTCAGACTGGGTCGCCCCAGCTATGTGTGTCTGTTGTGCAAACAGCATCAGCCCATGTTTTCCCCCTTGGGCGGATCGATTGACGGTATCTGTCCGCAATGCCGGCGTGTGGCGTTGGGCAAGTGCACGATTTATGAGCGGGGCTCGGGTAAGGGGGCAATTCCGCGCAACCTGGTGACGCAGTACCGGCTGGAGCGATCGAAGTCCTGAGTTATTCCAGGCGCCGGGCCGCGCTCAAGCCGTGCCCGATCAAAGCCGGGGTAGGCGCGCGCCAGCCTTTGCTTCGCAGCCGGTTTGCTTCAGGATAGCCAGCATGAGGAGCAGCTTTAGGGCGAGCGGCCGCTGGCGGAGGGGCTGAATGGCGGGTGCGGTTTTATGGTTGCACGCGATCGGCGGGGCAGTGGTGGTGCTGGCCTGCATAAGTCTGGCGCTGGCGGCAGCGGCACTGCTGGGGGAAGAGGAAGGGGGTGAGGAGTTCGCGCGCCGCGTACTGCCTGGGTTGAACTGGCTGGCCAGCGCCGGCGCGGTGGTGCTGCTGATTACCGGGATCGGCAACCTGATTGCGGCGGGCGCGGTGCGCCATTATCGCTTCTCGACCACCTTCCGGGCCGTGTTGGCTACCAAGCTTATCCTGTTCGTGCTGATTGCCGGCGGCTTATGGGGCTTGTGGCGCGTCGCCGCCGGGGTGCGCCGGGGTGGTGCGGCGTTTCCCAAAAGGGCTCTGCGGCGCACCGTGATGCTGGCTGGAGCCTGTGCCTTGATGGGAGCGATCGCATTGGCTTTAGGGCTGTGGCTGGTAGGATCGTAAAGTGAACGATAGCGCTGGATCAGGGTCGCGAAGCTTGGTGTCGCAAAAGGAAATCGCGGGTGGTTCAACCGCCGCTTATTACGATCGGTGAATTTCGCGTCGCCTTCTTGAGCGATGGGTTGTGGCGCAACGATGGCGGCTGCATGTTCGGGGTGGTTCCGCGTCCCTTGTGGCAACGCCACCACCCGCCCGACCAACACAATCGCGTGCGCCTCAATCTGACCTGTCCCCTGATCATGCGCGGCCGCGATGCGATCCTGTTGGACTGCGGAATCGGCAACCGGCTCAGCGAGGTGGAGCGGCGCATCTTCGACCATGGCGAAGGCTGGCTGCTTGAGGGCTTGGCGGCGCTGGGGCTGGAAGCGGGCGATATCACCCACGTGGTGCTGAGCCATCTGCATTTCGACCATGTGGGCGGAGTAGTCCGGCGAACCGCTAGCGGTGGGTGGAGTGCGGCTTTCCCGCGCGCCCGCCATTTCATCCAGCGCGGCGAGTTCGAGATTGCGCGCGAACATCCCAACCCGCGCTTGCGGGCGGCCTACCGCCATGTCAACGAATGCCTGGAGCCGTTGGCCGCGCGCGTCGAGTTGCTCGCGGGTTCAAGCACGATCATAACCGGGCTGACGACGTCGGTCAGTGGTGGTCACACGTGCGACCATCAGATCGTGACCCTATGCGATGGCGGCGCGGGGTTGGTTCATTTAGCCGACCTGGTGCCGACCCGCTCACATTTGAAGGGGCCGTGGAATCAGGCCTACGACCTGGATCCGCTGACCACCATGGAACGCAAGTCACAGTGGCTGGAACGGGTGCTGGCACAGCGGTGGTGGCTATCCTTCGCCCACGACGATCGGGTCTACGCCGCGCAACTAGCGCGGGCGGGCGGGGAATGGCAATTGATCAATACTTTGGCAGTCAACGAGGCGGCGTTGACAGAGCCGGATTGAGCATGACGGGTCGGACCGAGCGGGGAGGCTGGAAAATCAGCTTGATTGTGCGACGCCCGCTTCGTTATAATTCAGTGGGGCTATGCGAAAATAGCCCGGGTCTTTTTTCTTCCACTAACAGGGTGCACCTACATTTACAGCGCTTGATCACCGACGCCCCGAACGCAAGGAGTTAGCGAATGGTCGAAGACAGCGCCTTTCAGCGAGTCATCAAAGAGGACCGGGCTCTGCGCGCCTCGCAGCAATGGCGCGGGACCCTCTTGGACTATCTGGACCTGGTGAAGGCCGATCCGACCCTCGCCAAGCTGGCTCACGCTCGCATCTACGACCTTGTCATTTCCAGCGGCGTGCGCGACATCCAGCAAAGCGACGATCCGCGCACGCGCCGCCTGTACAAGGACGAGCCGATTAAGGTGTTTAATTTCTTTGCCGACGAATTTTTCGGCATCGAAAAGACCATTGCGCATTTGGTGCGCTACTTCCATTCGGCTTCGCTCAAGGGCGAGGAAAGCCGCCAGGTGCTCTATCTGATGGGGCCGGTGGGTTCGGGCAAAAGCTCTTTGGTCGAGCGCTTGCAGCGTGGACTGGAGCAGGCCAGCCCGATTTATTCGATCGAGGGCTGCCCGATGCATGAGGAACCCCTGCATCTGATTCCGCGTCATTTGCGCAAGGAATTCGAGAAGATGCTGGGCGTGCACATCGAGGGTGACTTATGTCCGGTGTGTCGCTACCGGCTCAAGGAGGAATTTGGCCAGCGCTACGAGGAGTTTCCGGTGGAAACCCGCAACTTCTCCAAGCGCAACCGGATCGGAATCGGGGTTGTGCCGCCGGTGGATCCCAACAACCAGGACACCTCGGTCCTAATCGGCTCGGAGGATATTTCCAAGCTGGATCAATATTCGGAGGGCGATCCGCGGGTGCTGGAGCTCAACGGCGCGCTCAACGTGGGCAACCGCGGGTTGGTCGAGTTTATCGAGGTGTTCAAGAACGAGACCGAGTACCTGCACGCAATGATCACCGCAACCCAGGAAAAGGTGATCCCGGCGCCGGGTCGCCATGGCATGGTTTATGTCGATACCTGCATCGTGGCTCATTCCAACGAGGCTGAGTGGCAGAAATTCAAGGCCGACCACACCAACGAAGCCATTCTGGACCGCATCGTGGTGGTCAAGGTGCCCTACAATCTGCGGCTGTCCGAAGAGGTCAAGATCTACCAGAAGATCATCCGCAACTCCGACTTCCGTGCCCACGTCGCGCCCCATACTCTGGAATTGGCTTCGATGTTCGCCTTGCTCTCGCGCCTGGAGCCTAGCTCCAAGTGCGATCTGATGACCAAGCTCAAGCTTTATAACGGCGAAGAGGTAATCGAGAAGGGACGGACCAAGAAGATCGACGTGCAGGAGCTCAAGGAAGACGCCAAACGCGAGGGGATGTCGGGGATCTCCACCCGCTTCATCATGAAGGCGCTGGACAATGCCCTGTCCGATAACGTGCTAGGCAACTGCATCAACCCGATCAATGTGCGCGAGTCGCTGATCCAGATGACCAAGGAAGGTGATTTGCCCGACGACACGCGCAAACAGTACCTCGAATTCCTCCAGGATACCCTGCACAAGGAATATTTGGAGCTGCTGGAGAAGGAGATCACCCGCGCCTTCGTTTACTCCTACCAGGAGCAGGCCGAAGCACTATTCCAGAACTACCTGGATCATGCCGAAGCCTACGTCAACAAGACCAAGGTGCGCGACCGCAACACCAAGGAGGAGTTGACTCCGGACGAGGGCTTCCTGAAATCGATCGAGGAGCAGATAGCGATCATCGGCTCGGCCGCCGAAGGCTTTCGTCAAGAGGTGATCGCGTACCTGTGGTCGGCTTCGCGCCGGGGTGAGAAGATAAGCTATCGCAGCTATGAACCACTCAAGGAAGCGATCGAAAAGAAGCTGATGACCTCGGTACGCGATATCTCGCGCATCATCACCAAGGCTCGCACCCGTGACGAGGAACAGACCGACAAGTACCACGCCATGGTCAAGAATTTGCTGGACAACGGCTACTGCGAGTCGTGCGTGGACGTGGTGCTCAAGTATGCAGCCAATAATCTCTGGAAGGACTAACGGCGCGCAATCCCGGAATGGTGTTTCGAGCATGCCTGGCATGGCACGGGGTGACTTTGCTCTCGCCCCGGAGACGACCGTGTGATCCCTTCCCACACGGCAGGCGGGGAAGACTATCAATGGCGGCAAGCCGCTGATGCCGGATGCGGGGAGGGCGGAGTATAATGCCTGGAAGGAGAGAAGTGCAATGCCGCTGGTCGAAGCGATTTTTCGTGAGTATCGGCCCTCCGATGCGGAGCGCTCGGACCGCTCCGCTGGCGATCGCCTGCGCCATCGCCAAAAAGTTCGCGAACTGATTCGAGACAATATTGCCGATATCATCGCCGAAGAATCGATTATCGGCAAAGACCGCGACCGCATCATCAAGGTCCCGCTGCGCGGTATCAAGGAGTATCGCTTCCTTTACGGGGACAACGCTCCGGGCGTAGGCCAAGGTGATGGCGAGACCCAACCCGGCCAAGTGGTGGGTAAAACCGGGCGCGAAGGGCAGGGCGAGGGCGAGGATAAGGCAGGCAATCGGCCGGGAGTGGATTATTACGAGACCGACGTCACCCTGGAGGAGCTGATCGAGATCATGTTCGAGGATCTCGAGCTCCCCGACATGGAGCGGCGGGCGATGCGCGAGGTCGAGGCCGAGCGCAGCACCAAGCGCAAAGGCTATCGTAAGGTCGGAATCCGGGTGCGGTTGGACAAGCGACGCACCGCCAAGCAGCGCATTACCCGCATGCTGGCCAGCGGGCGGGTGCGCGCGGCCGCGCAGAGCGCGGCCGGCCAGACGCCAGCGCCTGAGGAGGACGAGCGGCGCTTTCCCTTCCACGATGACGACCTCAAGTACCGCCACGTGGAAGCCGAAATGCGCAAAGAGTCCAACGCCGTGGTGCTGTGCATCATGGATACTTCGGGCTCGATGGATACGATGAAAAAGTATTTGGGCCGCAGCTTTTTCTTCCTGCTGTACCAATTCATCTCGACCCGTTACCGTAATGTCGAGATCGTCTTCATCGCTCATCATACTGAGGCCAACGAGGTCACCGAGGAGGAGTTTTTCCACAAAGGCGAGTCGGGAGGGACCTTCATTTCCTCGGGCTATCTGAAGGCGTTGGAGATAATTCGCGAGCGCTATCATCCGTCGTTGTGGAATATCTATGCCTTCCATTGCTCGGACGGCGACAATTTCGATTCCGACAATCCCGCGGCTTTGCGCGCGGCCAAGGAGTTGACCGAGGTTTGCAACCTGTTTGGTTATGGCGAGATCAAGCCGCTGGGCTCGCGCTACTATGAATCCTCCATGCTCAACGTGTTTCGGCGGCTGGAGGCACCCAACTTTCAGACCGTGCTGATCGAGCGCAAAGAGGACATCTGGCCGGTCTTCAAGGCCTTCTTGGCCAAGGAGCGGATCCAGTAAGCGGCTTGGCGGGGGTTTGAATGGCTAACTTCGAGCTTCAGGAGCTGGTCGATTGGGACGTCCGAATTCGCGAAAAGGTGGCCGAGTTCGGTCTGGACTGCTATCCCCAGGAATTCGAGCTGTGCGATCACAACGGGATGCTGGGTTACATGGCCTACTCCGGGATGCCCTCCCATTATCCCCATTGGTCCTACGGCAAGTCCTACGAGAAGCTCAAGACCCTGTATGATCATGGGGTCAGCGGCCTGCCCTATGAGATGGTGATCAACTCCAATCCGGCGCTGGCCTACCTGATGCGCGACAACAGCCTGCTGTTGCAGGTCCTCACCATCGCGCACGTATATGGACACAACGATTTCTTCAAGCGCAACTTCGTCTATCAGACCACCCGCGCCCAATACACGATCGAGGTCTTCAAGGCCCACGCCCTGCGGGTGCGGCGCTACGTGGAGGATCCCTCGATCGGGATCGAAAAGGTCGAGCGCATCCTGGATGCCGCCCATGCGCTCTCGCTGCAGCGCCGGCGCAACCTGGCGATTCGCAAACTCAGTCAGAAGGAGCAGCTCGATCGCGCCCTGGAGCAGGCGCGGCCGCCCGAGGACCCCTACAAGAAGATTCACGCTCGCCAGCCCTGGACCGAACCCAATTTGCACCGGGTACCCTACGAGCCCGAGGAGGATTTACTGCTGTTCCTGCGCGACTACAATCCGTTCCTCGCCGAATGGGAGCGCGACCTGCTAACCATCGTGGACGAAGAAGCCAAGTATTTCATCCCCATGATCGAGACCAAGATCATGAACGAGGGATGGGCCAGCTACTGGCACAAGCGCATTCTGGAATCCTTGGATCTAGATCAAGGAATGCGCTTGGAGTTCATCGTGCGTCACAACCAAGTGGTCCGGCCGATTCCCGGCCAACTCAACCCTTATCATTTGGGGTTGAAAATTTGGGAAGATCTTTACCGTCGTCACACCGCGCCCACCGCCGAGGAGATTGAGCGCGACGGTCCTCCGCTCAAGAGCGGCGAAGAGAAGCTGTTCGAGGCTCGCGAGGTCGAGCGCGATACCTCCTTCATACGTCGCTACCTGACCGAAGATCTGATGCGCCAGATGGATCTGTTTCAGTACGAGCCGCGCGGGGAGGAACTGGTGGTAAGCAAGGTTTCCGACAGCGAGGGGTGGCGGACGGTGAAGGAGAACTTGATCCGCAACATCGGCACCAACGCAATCCCGGTCATCAAGGTTGAAGACGCCGATTTCGGGCAAAACCGCACGCTCTATTTGCGCCACTATCACGACGGGCGCGACCTGTACCTGGAGTACGCGGAAAAGACCCTGGGCTACCTCCATCGTTTGTGGGGCAGGGAATGCGTGCTGGAAACTATCGTGCAGGGCAAACGCAGCCTTTTATGTTTCAATGATCGGGGCTTTTCGGCCAAGGCCCTGAAGTAGCACTGCTGTCTGCTTCTGCCCCCGCGATGCGAAGGTAGTACGCCGGCTCGCGCCAGTCACCACCTCCGCCGTCATTCGTTGATTCTCAAGCAATGGTTGTATAATCTTGGGACGGGCCGGGCAGAGGAACGGCATGAAGGAGGGCGCGGACGATGGAGTTGCCGAAGTGCCAGAAGTGCAACAATGGGGCACTCATCCCACTTTCGGACTACGGCCAGGAAGGCGCTTCGGTTATCTTTAAAGCGTGGGTTTGCACCAATCCAGAGTGCGGCTTCAGCCTGCGCGTTGACAAGGGCGAAGTGACCTACGGCAAACGGATCGAGACCAAGCATTAAACGGCCCCGTGAGGGGTCTTTGGGACAAAAGGGGCGACCGCCAAAGCGGCCGCTCTTTTTTTGCCTCTGTGCTCTGACCACAGGCGGGAGCAGTCCCGCCCCCCGCAACTGCCCCACTCGCCGATTTGGCGGTTCGTGCGCCCTGCGAAATGGCGAGCTGGCGGCCTCGCTCGCGTGCGCTTGGACCTCTAGCTCGGATGCGATGCACGCTGTGCCATTCGATCGTTGCGCGCATAGGTAGGCCGTGACCGGCGCAGGTCGTGAGAGCGGCAAGAGCCGATACGCTGTAGCCGTCCACGGACAGCGGGACCATGTCCGGACCCGTGGCGGCGGCTTGGCGGTGCGCGCTGAAGCCAACCGGCCTTGACGTGCGGGCGCTTTTTCGCTAAACGCCGACACAAGTCTTCCGCGCGACGCGCAAATGGCTTATGGTTTGCGCATAACGCTGCCTGCTGTTGCAGAAAGAAGTGAGGATTCGTGAAAATTAGCAAAAGTCTGGCTTGGAGTTTGGCTCTTGCCCTGGTTATGGGGCTGATGTTGGAGGCCTGCACCCATCCTCCCGTGCAGGGCTTGATTCGGTCGCAGGAAACGATGGGGCCACGCCCCTGGGAATCGTTGTTCAGCGCCACCATCAAGCAGGATGGCAGCTGGGTAATTGCCGGCAACCGGGGCCTAATTCTGACCAGCGCCGATCATGGCGAAACCTGGCATCGGCGCTCGATCGTGGACCGCGACATCTACAGCTTGCGCTTCAGTCCGGATGAGAAACAGGCCTGGGCGGTAGGCGAGGACGGGATCATTTTTTTTAGCGGCGACGGTGGCAACACCTGGACTCGGCAGGACTCTAAGGGGCATGACCGTTTGCTGAAGGTCGGTATCATCGACAGCCAGCGAGCGATCGCGGTGGGGAGCGAAGGCTCGCTGCTGCATACCCAGGATGGCGGCCACACCTGGGTTACCAAGCGCTTTCAGGATTTAACCTTTTTTGACGTTTTTGTGACCAGCGGCGGCGAAGGATGGACAGTGGGAGAATTCGAGACCATCCTGCACACCACCGACGCGGGCCAGACTTGGCAGGTGCAGGCGGGCGGCAACGAGAAATTGTTTCAACTTGGGCCCTGGTTCGCGGTGGATTTCGTGAGCCCTCAAAATGGCTACGTGGTGGGGCTTAACGGGATGGTCGATGCCACCAATGACGGCGGGCAGAAGTGGCAGTCCACCAAGTTGCCGGTGGATCGGGCGATGTACGTGACCGCGGAGCAGTCGCCACAATCGCTCTGGATGGCGGGGGCCGAAGGCACCTTCATCCATGCCAAGCTGGACCAGCAGAGCACGACGTGGCCGGTCATCAATCCGACTTTCAACGATATCGCCGATGTCGCAATTCGGGGTAACGACGAGTTGGCAGTGGGGCTCAACGGGACTGTGGTTTACAGCGCCGACGGCGGTGCCCATTGGCAATCGATGAGCCAAAAGCGCTAGGGCTGCCGAGCGTCAGGCGAAGGCCGAAGAGTTTTGGCGAGGCAAAGAAAATTAAGCCAATTTCGCTTGCAATGTTCCGCGCAGTTCGATAAGAGCATGCAACAATCCGTTCTGGCGAGGTGGGGACGCTAAAAACGGACGGTTGGTGGTTGAGGGGATGGTTAATGCGAGGGGTTGAAGAACAAACCAACGGGGAGACCGGCGCTAACAGAGTGCTGGAGAAGGGGTTGGCTGGCGCTGGCGCAGCGGCGTCAAACGCTCGCGCGGCGCACACAGGCCGCTCGCCAGGGTGGGGACCTGGGGTGGCTCACAGTCACGACATTCATCTCGCGGGTAAAGCAGGGGTAATGACTATGAGAAACAGATTGGAATGGCGGATGCCGCTGGCGCTGACGGCGCTAGCGGCGCTGGCGATGGTGGCAGTGTCTCCCGGCCTCTCACGGGCCCAGAGCATGGTGGGCGGAGCGGGGACTGCGAATGCCAACGAACCGGCGGCGCTGCGCACTTTGTCGGTTACGGGCTTCCTGCAGGATCAGTCCGGCCCGTTTATCGATTCCGAGGCGGTTGAGTGGCGCAAGTCCAAAAACTCGCTGGCTACCCAGCGCAGTTGGGTCCAGCTTGATATCAACGACAATCCAACTGAAAATGATCAGCTCTTCCTGCGTCTGTGGGGCGTTTACGAGCCGCCTTACCCGGCCGAGTCGCTGAACTGCGTCGAAGGTGCCTTTCCCATCCACACGATCGGCCAACACACTGTCCCTGCTCGTCCAACCGGTGCTTGTAACTCCGATTTCTACAACGACTACGAAGTACCGCGCGAATTCTTCTGGAAGCATCGCCAGGGCCCGCTGCAGTTGTTCATCGGCCGCCAGTTGGTGGTCTGGGGCGAGTCGGTCGCCTTCCGCGCCACCGATGTCGTCAACCCGGTTGATACCAGCTACGCCTTCGGCTTTGCCAACTTGGAAGACTCGCGCACCCCGATCTGGATGGTCCATCCGGTGCTCAATCTGCCCCAGATTGGGCCGTTCGCCGCGAACTTCGTGGAGTTGGTTTACGCGCCTGGCTTCGACTACATGTATAACCACGTCGATTATGCCAACGACCAGTACGACGGCCTCGACGCAATCGCGGGCCGCGTAAATCTGGGCGCGCAAAATCCCGAGGGTGGCCGCTTCTCGCCGCGTTCGGATCCTCGCACGCTGGTGGGCCCGCAAGGCAGCCCGACCGGGCCGCGCGGTACCTTAGCCAGTTCATGGCCGCTGGTGCGTTTCCAGGACGGCCCCGTGGGTTCGACCTTTGCTCCGGGCGGTCCTGGGATGTATACGCCCAATACGCAGCCATATATCAAGATTCCGAATGCCACTTGGGGTAACAGCCAGGTTTTCATTCGGCTGCACACCCTGGTTTACGACAACGAGATCACGGCGGTGTACGCATGGGGACACGAGCTTGGTTCGGTCTACCAGCTGACCAATCAGTACGCCGTGACCGTTCCGGGGCATGTCTATCAGCAGCGGATCAACAGCATCTTCGAACAGTATCAGGGCGCCGGGATGACCGACAACAAGCCCATCTATCTGCCGGGACAACTGTCGACGCTGCCCTTCGTAATCCGCTTCGAAGCGATGTACAAGAACCACGAGCCGTACGACACGCTAGCTATTCCAGGCACCTATTTCACCAACTGGAACACTGGAGTGGGTGCGCCTGACGGCATCACCTATTCGGACACGGTATACTGGATCCTGGGACTGGACCTTGACTCCGCCTATGCTCCTTGGGCCAGCGAGACCGGGGCGCTGACGATGAACTACGAAATCGACGGCACCACGATTCTCAGCTATAGCCACAACATGATCTACAATCCCAGCTTGCAGCGGATCTACCACAACGATATCGGCGCTTCGGTCAACATCGCGGATAGCTGGTGGTGGGGCGCGATCGCTCCGACTTGGACCATGTCTTGGAACCCCGACGGTAACACCTGGCTACTCTTCCCGAACATCACCTTGACGCCGCCGTGGACCAACAAGTACTTCATGAACGTGAAGTGGATCGAGATCATGGGTACCAACCAGGCGGGCCGCGACGGTGGCGCGTTCAAGGGGTACTCGATGTTGATCTTCACCTTCCAGTACAACTTCTCCCTGATTTAAAGTCGGGGTAAGGTTGATTAACTAAAGGGGCGGGGCGGCCGATGCTGCCTCGCCCCTTTTCCTTTTGAGAATCTGCGGGCTAGAAATCGCTGCGCGGCTTCATTCGGCAGTTTGAGCGCTGATTCAAAGTCGGAACCTCCCCCTGCCCCTTTTCTTTCCAAGGAGAAGAAGGCGTCACGAGCGCTGACGTGTGCTGGCAACCAGTCACTGGCCGTCACGCTGCGGCGAGGTAAATCGTGAAGCTTTCGTGTCCCTTGCCGGCGACGTTCGCGCAGGAAGGGTTAGGATGGGAGCCTTTCGGCTGGAGTGAGCCTCCGATAGTTCAAAGGGCTAGACGAAGCCGAGACGAAAGTGCTAGGTGAGTCGAGCACTGCATGCGCTGGCCGCTAAGGCGGATATGAGGAGCTAGTGCTCGGCCTTGGTGTAGACGATGGCTACGGTATCGATGTAGGTTCCGGGATGGCCGACTTCGCCCACATCTGGCACCCGCTCCATCTCGTCCAAGTAGGAATCGGGATTGCCCGCGTACTGAATGTCGCCCGAGGTTGTCGCTTCGCTTCCGCGGTTGGGGGTTACGCCATAGACTAACTTGTTGTTCTTTTGCTTGCCGCCCTGTAGCACCAGCACCGCGTCGGCGCCGGTTTCACAAGCTTTTTTGCGTATTAGCTGCAGGAGATCGGTGCGCGACATATTAATGTTGCCCCAGCCTTCGACGATTGCGATCTTGCGAAATGCGGCCGTCGGTTCGTTGTAGAGCAAGGGCATGGCGCAATCGGGTCCCTTGGCGGGGCGGGAAGTGGTCTCCATCGGTGTGATGTCCACTTCAGGCGGGTCCTGCGGCGCCGTGGCGCAGGCCGCAACCAAGGTCAGGCTGGCCAGCGCCAAGCGGACAATCACTGGGGGCCGAGATACGGCAGCGAGACGATGAAAAATGCTTGCCACAGCTCTCCCTGACCTCCCATGTTGACGATTCGGGCTAAGGCCGATTCGGTTTGATTAGAACAAACGCGTTCCGTTCGATCAAGGCTTGGCGTTGGGCATCAGGCCGATCCTCGCGCCGGTGCCGAGGGCAGGCTACAATTGATCGTAGATGTCCCGTGGAGGTGAGCGTGAACCCAAAGCTTAAGTTGTGGTTGCCGGTAGTGATCTGGTGCTTGGTGATTTTCACCGCCTCGACTTCGCTCTTTACGGCCGAAAACACTTCGCGATGGATAGTGCCGATACTGAGCTGGATTTTTCCGGGTGCCAGTGCCGCGACCTTGCAGAGCGGGGGGTTTCTGGTGCGTAAGCTAGCCCATTTCACCGAGTACAGCGTCTTATTTCTA
>DATGLK010000092.1 GCA_035294265.1 Candidatus Binataceae bacterium | reverse complement strand
CCCCTATGATGTCGCCATCGACCCTCAAGGCAACGTGTGGGTGACCAACAGCACCGAGGGGGGAACGATTTCCGAATTTGCTCCCAGCGGCGCCGCGAGCCCCGGTTCACCTTATTCGGCGATGGGTAACTTTCCCAGCGGATTGGCGATTTCGGCCACCCCTTCGCTCTGGGCCCTAACTCAATTCGGGGTTGCGCAGTTCGATTTGACTGGCAGCTTGATTAACGGGCCGTTCTCGGGCCTTAACGTCCCCCTGGGTATCGCGCTTCATCCCGACGGCAACGTGTGGGTCGCCAATACCAATGCCGGCAACGTGGTCGTACTGGCTCCCAACGGTAGTCCTGTCAGCGGCTCGCCGTTTTCCGCCGGTGGATTGATCACGCCGGTGGCTCTGGCGGTGGATTCCGCCGGCAAAGTGTGGGTAACCGACCGCAGCGAGGGAACAATAGCCGAATTTGCGGCCAACGGCACGGTACTCAGTCCGGCCACAGGCTTCACCGGCGCGGGCCTGTCAGGGGCGCTGGATCAGTCAGTGGCTATCGATGCTTCTGGCAACCTTTGGATCGCCAATCATGCCGCCAGCAGCCTCAGTGAGTTTCTCGGTTTGGCTGCCCCGGTCAAGCTCCCGCGTATTGGGCCACCAACCGCGCCTTGAGCCCAGTTGGCTGTGCTCCGTAGCTTCGGCCACGGTCTCCTGTTCCCTGGTCAGGGCGGAAAGGAACGGAATGGGGTTTGCTTAGGGGCTTTCGCCGGACCAAAAGACCTCGCTCCCTCCCGTGGCGACAAGCGGGCATCAACCTTCTTTCGGCTCGCATCGTGTATGCGACCAAGGCTTTTGCCGCGCAGGCACGATACCTGTTCGCCGGCGGCTAGCGCAGGTGAAGCAATCGCTCGGAACTTTTGCAGTCCACGTCAACTGCGACTGGTTTTATGGCGCAACTTCACCTGGGGGCCTTATCTGGCCCTGTTCCAAAAGCTGGCCTGGGCACAAGGACGCCCGATCTCTTCCGCAGCGGCGTGAAGCAGCTTAGTTGCGGTCGGCGGCTTCGATCTTGGCGTTGAGCCAACGCTCTAAAGCAGCCCGATGGAAGCGCCAATCGGCTCCGATTTTGAAGGCCGGAATCGCGCGATGCTTAATCAAGCGGTAAATCGTGCTGGGATGACAATGCAAGTAATCGGAAACCATCCGCACGGTCAGTATCTCACCGCCGCCACCCGCGTTGATCTGCCGATCATAGAATCCTTCGCCCTGAGGCTCACGCTGTACGTTCTGCATAACCTGCTTCCTCTCCTTGGTACTAATCATGTAGACCTGTCGCCTTTTCGCTCTTTAATCTATTGGGAGGAGCTATCGTCCTCTACCATTTTAGCTGCCTACGGATGCAAATTTAAGCAAATCGCGGGCCATTAACTTTTGCCGCTATTTATGGGAGATTTAGAGGCTCAAGCTCTGAATGCCTGAAATTTTTACATGTAAACCGATGCCAAGCATGGTCGTCATGCGTATGCTTGAACCCATGCCGAGCCACCGTGCGGGCGTGGTGAAAAGCAAGCGCTCAGGCCAAAACAAGGAATTGAGGCGGCGTTGCTGCGGCTATGCGGGCAAGCGTGGCAGAAACCTTGCTCCGATGTCAGGGCGTGCGTGGTAAGGACATAGCGCTTGGCCGTGGCCGGCGTCTGGGGAAAAACTGGGCGTTAGTTGCAACACTGGCGTTGTGGAGTTGCACCACCGGCAATAATTACGAAACTCGCCCCTTCTTCCAACCCGAGTACGACCTCCAGAGCCATGGTCGCAAAACCCTGCTCGACCGGATAGTGGAAACCGATCCTGGTTCCTTTACCGTCACGCTGGCGCCGGCTTATCTTAAAAATACCCCGGAGCACATTGCCGTGCTGCCCTTTACAGACGTCGGTAGCGCCGAGTTCGTGGTAAATAAAATACCCTTGACCCACCACAGCCATGATGAACGGATGATTCTGGCCTGGACGCATGCCCAACGGCTGCGGCGGGCGCTACAAGGCTATTTGGCCGAGCGCGAGTTCGCCATGGCCAATCTCTACGGGATTGATGCGGTGCTCAAGGATCGCGGGGTCGACACTCCGCAGAAACTCGCTCGGGTACCGCCCCAGGAACTGGGACGATGGCTAGGAGTTGATGCGGTAGTTTACGGCGAGGTGGTGCATTACGAGGCCTACTACCTGCTCTTGGGCGCCGCTTGGCAAGTCGGGGTCCGGATGCGGATGGTTTCCACCCGCGATGGCAGTACGCTGATCGACGCGGCCGGCAGCCGCTGGGAGGCGCAGGTGCTCCCAGCCCTTGACCTGGAGGATATCGCGATCAACTCAGCGCAAAACATTTTGCAACTGCGCGACATCAACTTGGCGCGGGCTGAGGAAGAGGCGTGCCGGGAGATCGTTCGGCGAATCCCGATTTCCAGCCGCTTGCGGGAAACTGTGGAACAGCAAGCGCTGGCCCAAAGCGAAGCCAGCGAAGCGATCGCCAGCGATCGGGCTCTCGCGCCTCCCCAAGCCAAGCCGCAGTTATTGCACCCGACTTGGCCGGTCTCTCCAGGCGGCTCGTAGGTCGGAAAATCGTCGGCGCAAAACGGCCTGAGGCACGGCGTAGGCTTAGAGCCGGGCGCTGTCAGCGGGCTCGTCGATCACCGGATTGTCGATCGCCCCCACACCCTCGATTTCGATCTTGACCCGATCGCCTGCCCGTAGGTAGCGAGGTGGGTTCATTCCGTGCGCCACCCCGCTGGGCGTGCCGGTGGAGACGATCATGCCCGGCAGAAGGGTGAAGACGGTGGAAAGCAGCTCTATCTGGGCGAAACAGTCATAAATCATGTGACGGGTATTGGAATGCTGGCGCAATTCGCCGTTGACCCAGGTGCGTAGTTCCAAAGCCTGAGGATCGCGGACCTCGTCGGCGGTTACAATCCATGGTCCGGTGGGACCGTGGCTGTCCCAGGACTTGCCCAGGGTGATGGTGGGCGCCTTGCCTTGCCAGTCGCGTACGCTGACATCGTTGACGATCATGTAGCCGGCAATGACCTCGCGCGCGCGCTGGCGCGGAACGTGACGACAACGGCGGCCGATGACGAAGGCCAGTTCGCCTTCATAATCAACTGCCGCCGAGGCGCGCGGTATCTCAATCGGATCGAAGGGCCCTACGATACAACTGACCTGCTTGTTGAAGAAACGGGGGAATTCCGGTTTGGCGTGACCCATCTCGGCGATATGGTCGGCGTAATTACGTCCGATGGCGAGGAATTCCGGCGGTTGGCGCAGCGGCGCTTCCAACTTCACTTCCGACAGCGCCAAGCGCGTAGTTGCTCTATCTGCCGCCGTCCCGACCCGCTCCAGCGCTGCAGGACCTGCCTCAAGCAGCGCCAACATGGTCTGAGGCAATTCCGGAAACGTTCCCAAATCGACTACTTCATTATCGCGCAATACTCCGACGCGATTTTGACCATGGTAGCTAAAACTTAACAGCTTCATGTATGCCTCCGCGCGCTCCCCCGAGCTCGATCCGTAATCGTCATTACCCACTGGTTGACTAATCGTTCTACCTTTAACGTCGAAACGGCCCGGGTTCATCTAGGGGTTAGCCAAAAAATGCTAGCCAACCAACCGCTTGGCGCTATTCCTACTTATGGACTGGCCGGGGCAGGCGCAAGGGCGGCGGAATCGAATGGTGGCGTGCGCGGTTACTTGACCCACGCCGGAGCCGGTCTTAGGCTCTTTAGCCGTGGCGGACTAGTCTTGATAACTGGTGGCCGGGGTTAAACCGGCAGATCATTTAACCGGCAAATCTTCCGTCTTCCGTAGTCTTTTGAGCACTGCTGCGATGCTCCCAAGGTTGGCGCCAGAGTTCCACGATGCGCAGGGAGATCTAACGCCATGATGTGGATCGTTCGTTTGGCCCTGCGCCGCCCGCTGTCTGTGGCGGTAATGGCGCTGCTGATGTTGGTGCTGGGGGTGCTCAGCTTCGAGCTGATGAACGTCGACATTTTTCCTGCCATCAACCTGCCGGTGGTGATGGTGGTATGGAGCTATCCCGGCTTGTCGACTCTCGACGTCGAGCATCGCATGGTGTTTATCAGCGAGCGCGCCTACTCGACTACGGTCAACGGCATCGAGCACATGGAATCGGAGTCGATCAACGGGCTGGGCATCCTCAAGATTTATTTCTATCCCGACAGCGACCTCGGTTCGGCGATCGCGCAGATTAACGCGGTTTCCGAGACCATCCTGTCGATCCTGCCCCGCGGCACCCAGCCGCCTCAGATAATTTCCTACAACGCCGCCAACGTGCCGGTGGCGCAGCTCAATGTCTTCAGCGAAACTCTTTCCACCGAGCAGTTGTTCGACTACGGGCTGAACTTCATCCGCTTGCAGCTCTTTACTATCCCGGGGTTTTCCTCGCCCGCGCCGATGGGCGGGGTGCAGCGCTCGATCATGGTCAACCTCGATCCAACCGCGCAATACGCCAACGGCCTGTCGGCCTACGATATCGGCAATTCCCTGGGCCAAAGCAATGTCGTCATTCCCTCGGGCGCGATCAAGCTGGGCAACTACCAGGACAACGTC
>DATGLK010000091.1 GCA_035294265.1 Candidatus Binataceae bacterium | reverse complement strand
GGGGCAATCGCAGCAGCAGCGCCAATACCCCCGCTGCCGCTTCCACCAATGGTGGCCCAGGCACCGAATTCGAGTTGCCGGTCCACGTCACTGCCGACCCTGCGACCAATTCGCTGGTAATAAGCGCGATGCCGCAGGATTACGCCACTTTGCGTCAAATCATCTACGAATTGGATATTCCCCGCCGCCAGGTCTTCGTGCAGGCGGTGGTGGCTGAAGTCAGCAGCAATCGTGAGCGCCAATTGGGCATCAGCTTCCAGGGCGGCGCTGGCATCGGCAGCGCCCTGGGCGTGGCCAATTTTAATTTCGGCAACTTGGCCACCAGCCTGACCAATCCCTTGGGCCTGACCGGACTCAACTTCGGCTTGGCCTCTGGCAGCATGTGCACCATCTCTACCGCCTTGGCTGCCGCCAGCAGCGGGCTAGGCGGGCTAGGCGGCCTGGGTGGTCTTGGCGGTCTGTCAGGATTCAATGGCCTTAGCGGCATTCCCACCTCGATCAGCGTGCCTTGCGACGTAGCCCTGATCACGGCTATCGAGAACGACACTCATTCCAACATCCTGTCGGCCCCCACCTTACTCACCACCGATAACGAAGAGGCCACCATCGTGGTCGGTGAAAACCTGCCCTTCCTCTCCGGGGCCAGCGCGACTTCAGCCTTGTCTGGACAGATCTTCAATTCGGTCAACCGCCAGAACGTGGGCATCACCCTGGATATCGTTCCCCAGATAACCGAGGGCGGTTACATCAAGATGGATGTTTACGAGGAGGTCTCCGCGGTCATTGCAAGCACGCTTAACTCCTCCACCAATCCACTGGGCCCAACCACAACCATCCGCTCCGCCTCGACGACCGTGTTAGTGCAGAACCATCGCACCACGGTCGTGGGCGGGTTGCTATCTGACGAGGTCGACCTGACCAAATCAGGCGTCCCGTATCTCTCCGATATTCCAGTCCTGGGCAACCTATTCACCAGCACCGACCGCACCGGACAGAAGACCAATCTGCTGCTATTTCTGACGCCTCACGTGATTCGCGATCGGGAGGATTTGCGCGAACTCTCGCTGGATGAGCGCCAGAAATACCTGCAATCGCTGGGACGGCGCGAACTGCACGACATGCCGATGGATCAGGTCCAGGAACTCTACAAGCCTAGCTTTGGCTTGACTGTACCGCCCAGCGCCGAATTGGGTGCCCCCACAGGCTCAGGCGCGGCGGGCCCGGCAGCCGGCGCACCTCCACCCTATTCTCCCACGCCACTCAACACCGAGGAGATCAATCCGCCGCCACCTGGCGCCAGCAATGCTTCCCCCTCTTCGCCAATGGCGGCGGCGGCGGCGGCGCCGCTGGCGGCCAGCGCCGGCGAAAATCGCAAGGCAGGCGGGATGCTCGATGCGGTCAGCGGCATGTTTGGAACACGGTGACCTTACGCCGCCGACCGGGGTGTGATTTTGCGTATTGTCCCCGGTTACTTTGACACCTGCCCAGCGCGCTTCCAATCCGTTGCTGTGGGCCGGGGTGGGCAGGCGGTTTAATGGCACGACAAACTAGCGGAGTTGCGGCGCGTGCCGAATTTATTTTGTTTTCCGCCGCTCGCGCCACCCTCCAACGCCTGCCCTTGGCGCGCGCGGTTTGGCTGGGAACCAAGATAGGCACACTGGCCGCGGCCGCCGACCGGTTTAATCGCCCGATCGCGATGCGCAATCTGGCCATCGCTTTTCCCGACTACGACCGTGCGCGCCATCGGGAAATCTTGGCCGCGATGTATCGCAATTGGGGCCGGATGGCGGCCGAATGGTGCCATCTGCCCAAGCTGGGTCCGGACCAGCTCAAGTATTTAGTCAGTTACGACGGAGTGGAGAACTGGCGCGCGGGCGAGGCGCTCTCGGCCGGCCGAGGCGGACTCCTGGTGACCGCGCATTTCGGCAATTGGGAACTGATGGCGCATGCGCACGCCCTCAATGGCCACCCGATAGCGATCGTTTATCGGCCGCTGCGAAATCGCCTGATAGACCGATTGGTATCCGAACAACGGGCACGCGTCGGCAACCAGATCATCGCGCGCAAGGGAGCTGGTCGCGACGTCGTACTGCGCTTGCAACGCAACCAACATGTGGTCATCCCGATCGATCTGGATGTCCGGCGCGGGGTGTTCGTTAATTTCTTCGGCTGCCTCGCCAGCACCACCGACGCCCCAGCGCGCCTGGCCTTGGTCAGTGGTGCTCCGGTGGCACCGGTGTTCATCGTGCGCGAGGACCAATCGCTGCGCCATCGGATCGTGATTCGACCGGTAATCGAGGTCTTACCAGGGCCGGATCGGCTTCAAACCATCCGCGACTATACCCAGCGCTTCAGCGCCGAGGTGGAAGCTATGATCCGCCGCTATCCGGACCATTGGAACTGGATCCATCGACGCTGGAAGACACGCCCCGCCGGGGAGAAGCGCTTTTATTGACTTCAGTGGCCGCGATCCTGCCGTGCTTCGCGCCCATGTCGGCTCAGACCAGCAAGCCTGCTTGAGGCGAGCGAGAGCGAGGTTTAAGCTTAGATTCGATGGCAACGACGGCACGGCAAATGGTGCTCAAAATCACCGCGCTGCACGAAGTAGGGAATTACGCTGCGGGAATTAAATGGAGCGACGGCCACGACAGTATCTATCCGTGGAACAACTTGCGCCGCCATTGCCCCTGCCGTGAATGCAGCGCCAAAGGCAAGCATGACCCCCCCGGTGCCAATGGCGGGCGTTTGCGTCAACTGATACGCCTGGGTGACGCCAGCCTCTTCCTGGGGTGGGCTGATGGCCACGAGACCATCTACACCCTGCCCGAATTGCGTGCTCTGTGCGGATGCGCGCTATGTAAGGGCGAACCCGAAAAGCCGATCACCGGCTGACTTTATCTCACCAGGCGGCAGAGCGCCTTACGGCGCAACGCCTCCAGCTCCTGCGCCAGTTGCGAATTCAAGAGCAAGCGGTCGGCTGGTCTGCTCAGCACCGACCACAGCGCCAGCGCCACCGTTCCCATCGCCATCATCCCCACCAGAGTTCGTGCCATTGGAAACCTGTCCTTTCATAACGGCCCCACCGGCGGATCAGAAATCAGCCCTGATTACAAGCAACTAGTTATTTACCAGCGCGGAAAGATCTCAAGCCACGGGTTTGCTGTACGGTTTTGGAACAGAGTGGGCTTCGGTCAGGCGGCCGGCGAGCAGCGCTTTGGCCTAGTCCGATTCTCCTCCTTCATTGATAACTGCACGGAGGAGGAAAAATGTTTTGAAAAAAGAATCAGATCGAACTTTTGGTCCTAAACAGCTTGAATATTTAGCAAGATGAGCCCTTTGACCTCAACCTACCTTTTTTGGCTAAGGAGGGCCCCCTGGGAGGGCGAGTTAATTCAGGTCCGCGTTTGTGGCAGAATCATTTCAGTAGAGAGTGTGAGGGATTTATTGTGACTTTGAACGAAATCGAACAAGTCTTGACCGACCTCGAAGAGCGCGCCGGTAAACTCTGGAGGCGGCTTTGACCCCGCTCAACTAACTGCCCGTCAGGCCACCCTGGCGGCCCAGGCCAGCCAGCCAGAGTTTTGGAACCAACCCGAAACGGCGCAAAGCAACCTTCGCGAACAAGACCAGATTCGGGCCCAGCTTGCCGAGGTAGAGAAGCTGCGCCATCTGATTGAAGAAGCCCGGCTGTTTCTCACCATGGCCGAAGAAGAGGGGCTCGAGGACAGCGAGGCCGCACGCGAAGCCGAGCGCGCGGTAGCGGCGGTGCGCGAGAGTCTGGAGGGGCAAGAGTTAAAGGTGATGCTGAGCGGGGAATTCGACCGCCTAAGCGCTATTGTTTCAATCCATCCTGGCGCTGGCGGCGAAGAAGCCCAGGACTGGGCCTCCATCCTGTTGCGTCTATATCTGCGCTGGGCCGCACGCCATGGCTTCCATACCGAGATCGTGGATTTTTTGCCTGGCAACGAGGGCGCCGGGCTGAAGAACGTCACCTTCACGGTCGATGGCGAGTACGCCTATGGCTACCTCAAAGCCGAGGCAGGGATTCACCGACTGGTGCGGATTTCGCCATTCGACGGCAACGCCCGCCGACATACCTCCTTCGCTTCGGTCTTCGTCTATCCCGAGATCGACGACAAGGTCGAGGTGGTGATCAACCCAGCCGACCTGCGCATCGACACCTTTCGGGCCAGCGGGGCCGGCGGCCAACACGTCAATAAGACCGATTCGGCGGTGCGTTTTACCCATCTTCCTACCGGGATCGTGGTGACCTGTCAAAACGAACGCTCGCAGCATAAGAATCGCAACATGGCGATGAAAATATTGCGCGCCCGCCTGTTCGAACTCGAACTGCGCAAAAAGCGTGAGCAGCTGGATCAATTTTCCAAGGAGAAGAAGGATATTACCTGGGGCAGCCAAATCCGCTCTTATGTCCTGCAACCCTACCGGATGGTCAAGGACCATCGTACTGGAGTGGAGATCGGCAACACCGATGCCGTGCTCGACGGCGAGATCGACTCCTTCATCCAGGCGTACCTGATGGGCGTGCGCAAGGAAGGCGCCGAGGCGGCGCCGGAGTGAGCGCGGAGGTGACGCCCAAATGAATGAAACGCCGCGATTTGCCGCCGATCGGATGGTTGGCCGCTTGGCGCGATGGCTGCGGCTGCTGGGCGCCGACGTCTCCTACCATCGCACCCGCTCAGGCCCTGCTGCCTTACGCCTGGCGCGCGCCGAGCAGCGCCCGCTTCTGACCCGGGACAAGCGGCTGCGCACCGCCCCCGATGTGCTCTACCTTCAGGCAAACGCGCTGCGCGACCAACTGTTCGAGGTCCTGCGCCGTTATCCTTTCGACCCGTACGCCGGCGCGCTGAGTCGATGCTCTCAGTGCAACCAGCCGCTGGAGGATTTGCCGCCAACCGCCGCTCAGGAACTGGTCCCTCCCTATGTCTTCAAAACCCAATCCCATTTCGCCCAATGTCCGCAATGCGGCAAGATCTATTGGCCGGCAACTCACGTGACACGGATGGCCAACGAGATAGCCACGCTGCAGCGACGACTGGATACGGCGGGCACGTAGCCAACGAAAGATACAACAAACGATATAAGAGAAATAGTAAGACATCATGGTAGGCGGACGGGATCGTTACCAAACCGCGCTTGCGTTGGTTAACCAGGGGCTGCGCGCCCAACAGCAGGGCGCGCTGGAGCAGGCAGTTGAACTTTATCGTCGCTCGTTGGCGCTAGCGCCGACCGCCGAGGCCCACACTTACCTGGGTTGGGCATTGAGCTATCAGGGAGAGCTGGAGGAAGCGATCGCACAATGCCGGCAAGCGATCGCGCTGGATCCCACCTTCGGCAACCCTTACAACGACATCGGGGTGTACCTGATGCAGCAGGGGCGCAGCGAAGAGGCGATCCCATGGCTGGAACAGGCCAAGCACGCTCCTCGTTACGAGCCGCGCCATTACCCCTATATCAACCTGGCACGGATTTATGCTGCCAGTGGACAGCTTGTGCGCGCGGTCAGGGAACTGGAGGGCGCACTCGCCCTGGTCCCCCAAAACGGCGAGCTGCAGGAGCAGCTCGAAGAGCTTCGCCGTCGGCTCAACTAGGAAGCCTCATGGCGCGCGCTTGCCTCGCCTGGCGCAAAAGCAGCCCCATCACCATCAGGTTTAAGTTTGGTCCAAACGCAACCGCACGCTAGACTTGGCTGAATTCCCGCTGGGGGAGCGGACGGGCCACAAAACTCATGGACGAACGCTACGAGCCGCATCGAATCGAAGCCAAATGGCAGGAGCACTGGGAGCGCGAGCAACTCTACCTAACGCCTGCCGACCGCACCCGGCCCAAGTTCTATCTATTGGAAATGTTTCCCTATCCCTCCGGCGAGGGCTTGTCCGTGGGTCATCTGCATAACTACGTGCCCAGCGACGTAATTGGGCGCAAACGGCGGATGAGCGGCTTCAATGTGCTCCATTCGATGGGCTGGGACGCCTTCGGGCTGCCCGCCGAAAACGACGCCCTGCTCAAGCATCTCCATCCCAAGCAGACGGTTCCCCGCTACGCCGCCAACTTCAAGCGTCAGTTAAAGTTGACGGGATGCGCCTACGATTGGACACGCGAGATTAATTCCTCTTCGCCTGATTACTACAAGTGGACTCAGTGGTTTTTTCTTTTGCTTTACCGCCGCGGCCTGGCCTACCGCGCGGTGGGTGCCCAATGGTGGTGCGAGAAATGCTTGTCCATTCTGGCCAACGAGCAGGTAATCGATGGCTGCTGCTGGCGCCATCCTGAAACCCCAGTCACCAAGAAAGAGCTCGAGCAGTGGTACTTCAAGATCACTGCCTACGCCGACCGCCTGCTGGCCGATCTGGAAGGGCTCGATTGGCCCGAGCGGATCAAGATCATGCAACGCAACTGGATCGGTCGTTCGGAGGGGGCGGAAATCGCCTTCCCCGTGGTCGGCCATTCCGCCGAGGTGCGCTTCTTCACGACCCGGCCCGATACTGTCTTTGGAGTCTCCTTCATGGTCTTGGCCCCCGAGCATCCGCTGGTCGCGCGCATCACCAGCACGTCGCAGCGCGCCGCGGTGCAAAGCTATCAGGCCCAGGCCCAGCGCCAGAGTGATATCGAGCGGCTGTCCACGGTCAAGGAAAAGACCGGAGTATTCGTGGGCGCCTATGCGCACAATCCGTTTAGCGGACAGAACATTCCCATTTGGATCGCCGACTACGTCCTGATGGGCTACGGAACCGGCGCGATCATGGCGGCGCCAGGCGAGGATCAGCGCGATTTCGAGTTCGCACAAAAATTCGGCCTGCAGATTCCGCGGGTGACCGCTCCCGCCGACGGTAGTCCGCCCCCAGCCGATCGCGCCTTCACGGAATACGGGATCACGGTCAATTCCGGTTTCCTCACCGGCAAAACCACCGCCGAAGCTCGGGCTGCGGTGTGCGCTTACGTCGAAGAACACAACCTGGGCCGGCGTACGATCAGCTACCGAATGCGTGACTGGCTGATCTCCCGCCAGCGCTATTGGGGATGCCCCATCCCGATGGTTTATTGTGTGAAGTGCGAGCTGGTGCCAGTGCCCGAGGATCAACTCCCGGTATTGTTGCCCGATCTGCAGGATTATCAGCCTGCGGGTACGGGGCGCTCGCCGCTGGCCAATGTGCCCTCGTTCGTCAATACCACCTGTCCCAGTTGTGGCGGTCCCGCCCAACGCGAGACCGACACTATGGACGGTTTTGCCTGCTCCTCATGGTATTTTCTGCGCTTCGCTTCGCCTCATGACAAATCGGCTCCTTTCGAGCGCGCGGCGGCCGATTACTGGCTGCCGGTCGATCTCTATATCGGTGGCGCCGAGCATGCGGTGATGCATCTGCTGTACGCCCGGATGTGGACCAAAGTGATGTACGACGCCGGCCTTATCAGCTTCACCGAGCCTTTTCCGGTGCTGCGCAACCAGGGCATGATTTGGGCCGCCGACGGCCACAAGATGTCGAAAAGCCGGGGCAACGTGGTCACCCCAGACGCGATGGTGGAAAAGTATGGCGCCGACGCGCTACGGCTGTGGGAGCTGTTCATGGGGCCCTTCGAGGAGCCGACCAACTGGAATGAAGAGGGGGTGGTTGGGACCGCTCGCTTTCTGACCCGGGTCTGGAACTTGGTGCGCCGCTACGTTCTGGCCGGTTGTCCGCAGGGCGCTCCCGCCCTGGCAACTCAGCGCAAGATCCATCAAACCATCGCCACGCTTACAGATCACCTGGAGCGGCTACGTTTCAATACCGCGCTGGCTGCCCTGATGGACGAGCTTAATCATTTGGCCCGCCTGGCCCCCGAGGAAATCGGCCGCTTCGGGATCGAAAGCTACATCCTGATGTTGGCCCCGATGGCGCCCCACGTCTGCGAAGAATTCTGGCAAGCCCTGGGCCACTCCGAATCGGTTCATCGGCAGCCTTGGCCCCGCTTCGATCCAGCTTTGGCGCGCGAGGCGGTGGTCACGGTGGTGGTGCAGGTCAACGGCAAGGTACGCGAGAAACTGCAAGTGGCGGCCGATAGCGACGAAGCGCAGGTGCGCGAGTTGGCTTTAAGCAGCGCGGCGGTCGTCCGCCAGCTTGAAGGCAAGCCACCGCGCAAGCTGATCTATGTGCCCAACAAGCTCATCAATATCGTCGTCTAGTCGTGTCACCCTTATGGCACTGCGCTACAGCCCAACGCTCAGGACGGTAAGTTAAATGGCGCAAGCGCTGGCCTGGAATGAATCCAAGATTAAGTCCTCGGCGCCCCCCTATCACAGGGTGCCGGCGGAGCTGGGCGAGCTGCGCACGGCGGTGGGACCGATGTTGGCCGTAGTCGGTGAACAGGGGTTGGCAATGCTCCAGTACCTGTACCATCGCAGTTTCGACCCGGCGCTGGCGCGCGCACGCGCGCGCTTGGCCGAGTATTTCGACTTGCAACCCGCCAGCGCCCATATCGCAAGGCTGCAAGCCGTCCTGAGCGCTTACTTCGATGGTAGCGGCGAGCTTCAGTTCCCAATCGATTGGCGCCTGATAGCGGGCAAATTCAACCGCCGGGCGCTGGCGATTATTCAAGGACTGCCCGTGGGTACCGCGTTGACCTATCGCGATCTCGCGGCGCAAGCCGGGTCGCCCGCGGCCCCTCGCGCGGCCGGCAACGCGATGCATACCAATCCGATTGCCATCTTCCTGCCCTGCCATCGCGTAATCGGCAGCAACGGCAGCTTGACCGGCTATGCGGGAGGCCTTGAAATCAAGCGCGCTCTTTTGCGCCACGAAGGTTTCACCCTCTCTGCCAACGACCGGCTGCTCGGCGCAGTGTGGGGCGATCCGGAGCGGGGCCTTTACTGCGAGCCTTCCTGCGCTCGGCGCACGCCGGCCCAATGGCTTATTTTCTGCGGCGCACCAGCCGCCCGAAAGGCGGGGCTGAGCCCCTGCCCCAACTGTCATCCGTTAATTTGAATAAGCGGCTTGCATCCCATGAGCTTTTGCGGGCGCCCGGCGCCGAGGCGTGTCTAGCGGTAGGCGCGCTGGCACCGGCCTCCAAACCCCCGCTCGCAGCTTTCTTCAGCTATCTGCGCATGCACAAGGGTGGCGGGGCCCCGAGGGCGGCTTTACCAAGCCTGAACTAAGCTATTGAAGCCAAGTGGTGCCGGGCTGCGCGAGCGTGGCGCCGACTTTTACAGTCAATTTCGACAACGGCTGGCGCGGTTTCGCGGTTGCCGGCGGCTGCGGATGCTGCTGCAAAGCAACGCCCGACGATCTAACTCGACAGCGCGATCGACCGACGCGGTCTAAACTCGATCTTGTTGCTTGCCATACCGCAGCTGTCCCCTTAGCCTAGTCGCATAAGCGCGTGACAACCTCAGCGCGACATCCCAAGACCGGTTGGGAAAAAGAAAATTAGTTCCATAACCACCAGCCCCCTGGTCGGGGAACGCAGCAGGTCTTTGATCGTGGAGGTGATCGATGGCCCTGAGGGGCAAAAAGCTGGTCGTGGCCGACGACGACCCCGACGGTCGGGAAACGTTGAAGATTTTGCTCGAACTGTTCGGCTACCAAGTTCGTACCGCCCGCGACGGACCGACCGCGGTGCAGGAAATTTCCTGCTTTCAACCCGCCGCCGCGATCATCGACGTCTCGATGCCGGGCTTCAATGGCTACAAGGTCGCTCAGCAGGTACGGGCGCAGAGTTGGGGCCGTGAAATCAAGCTGATCGCGCTCACCGGCTACGGCTGCGAGGACGACCGCCAGAGCGCCTCTCGAGCCGGATTCGACGTTTATCTAACCAAGCCGCTGCGCGCAGACGAGTTGAAGCGATTTCTCAAGCATCATCTGGGCGGCGAATAGCTTTCCGCAGAGCAGCCCGCCGGGGGCGCGAACTCGCGGTAGCGCAACGCGGGCGGCGGCGCTAAAGTAACCGGCGCGACGATAGGCTCGCATAGAAGGAGACGCCGATGGCAGATCTCGAACTTGAATTTCCCATGATGCGTTACGACATCACGATGCCGCTGCTGGAAGGGCGCGTGAAGATCGAGGGGGTCAAGCTCAAGCCGGTACCCGCCGCCCATGTAATGGTGTTCAACGACGACCCGGTCCTGCGCGAAGGCAACTTTGGGTTGGTCGACCTCAACGTCGGCTACCTGCTCCCGGCCATCGATGCTGGCTGGGAGATCACCGCCCTGCCGGTCTTCTCCAAGCGCAAGCCCTGCTATCAGTACGTGTTCGTGCGCTCTGACGTGGTCAAATCACCCAAAGATTTGGAAGGCAAGCGCATCGGCACGCGCTCCTACCCCACTGGCCTTACGACTTGGAACCAGGGCTTGCTCGAAGAGCGTTACGGGGTGGATCATCGCAAGCTGCACTGGCGGGCAGCGATGCCCAAGTTCTTCCCAATCCATGACAACAAGACCGACATCTCTTTCGATCTCGATCCCAAGAAGAGCATGTCCCAGGTCCTCTTCGACGGCGACGTCGATGCCATTATCAGCGACATCTCTGACACCAAGATGCTGGGTGAACTGCTCAGCCATCCCAAGGTCAAGCGGTTGTGGCCCAACTACATGGAGGAAGACGAGAAGCTCTATCGCGAGACCGGCTTGTTCACTCCGGTGCACATCATGGTTCTGAGCCGCAAACTCCATCGTGCCCATCCCGACCTGGCCCGCAAACTCTACAACGCCTTCGAGCAAGCCAAGGAGTTGGCCTTTACCGATATCCTCAATGAACGGGGCGGCTTCTCGGTGGTCTATTTGCGCGAGCGCTTCGAGGAACAGCGCGAGCGGTGGGGCGATCCTTGGAAGTACGGCTTCAAGGCCAACCGGGGGACGATCGACACCTACGCCAAGTACTGCCTGCAACAAGGCTTGATCAGTGCTCCAATTCCCAACGACAAGGTGTTCGCCGAAGGCACCTTGGACACTTGATTTCGGACCGGACGGGGTGCGGGAGGGCTCGTGCCCCGTCCGCCACTGCTGGCTTCGCGGCCCTGGCAATTTCGCTTCGAATTTGCACGCGCGACGCGTTACGGAATTGCGGTGAAGGCAAATAGCCTGCCTAATAGGCTCGGCGCAGTCATCCGACTCATCGGGCAAATTGTCCTGGATGCTCCGCTTAAGCTTGAGCAGCTTTGATTGCGCCTCATTTGCCTGTATGCTGCGCGCTACCGACGTGTTTGCAGATAGGCGTGGCTAACGGCGCCCAAACCGGCTCGCGGGTGACTGGTGTTAAAACTCAGACCGATCTCCATCGCTTTGATAGCGTTGGGGTTTGCGATAATCCAAGGGCGAGCTTTCGCTCAATCCTCTGCCGTTGACCTGCGGCGCCCTCCCGACTGGTCCGATGGCCGGCCTATTACGGTGGAAGTCGCGATGCACGTGATGAATATCACGAGCATCAATGAGGTAGCCGGAACTTTCAAGCTAATCGCCTACTTGTTTGCGCAATGGCAGGACGAGCGGCTGGCCTTTAAACCGCGCTACCAGGGAGAAAAGGTTCGCCTATTGGCTCAAGGTTCGGTCTGGCAGCCGCGCTTCGAGTTCGTCAACTCCGTTCAGCCTCACCAGATTTATGACAGCGTGTTGCAGGTCACGCCCACCGGACTTGTGACCTACATCGAACGCGACAGCGCGGCCCTGAGCACGGAATTCCGACTGCGTCGTTTTCCTTTCGATCATCAGACGCTCTCGCTGTTCGTGCACCCCTTCATCGACCAGGCACCCATTGTGGTCTTTCACGACGACGACCCTCAGACCTCGATTACCGCCGAGCAGAAGCTGTATTCAGCGCTACCCGAATGGAATATCGAAAGCATCCAGGCTCACACCAGGATGGTCCCTTTGAAGGGAGCTCAGATAGCGGAAGTACGTTTCGATATCACGGTCGCGCGCCGCTATGGTTTCTATGTGTGGAAGGTGTTTCTGCCCTTGCTGCTAATGGTGCTGCTATCGTGGACGGTCTTCTGGGTCGACCATCGCGATCTCGCGGTCCAGGTGCAGATTTCGGTAACGACCATCCTGACCGTGATCGCGTTTGCTTTCGCGATCACGCTCAGCTTACCCAAGGTCCCTTATTTGACCGTAATCGACGGCTTCTTCCTGACCTGCTATGTGTTCGTCTTTTTTACTGCGGTCGAGCTAACCTGTGTGCACGTCGCCAACCGCCACCAGGACGCGGGCGGGCTGCGCATCCGCCGTATCAGCAGGATACTGCTCCCGCTGGGCTATCTGGGCTGCAACGGGTTGATCTTCTGGTGGTTCTTAAGCTGACTGCGGCTGCCGGGTCGGGACACGGGCCGCCGAACACACCTGTACCACAAACAACGAGGCATGGCACCCGTCACTAGTAGTGACGGGAGACTAGTCTGGGAGGATTTGATCCGGCTGGGGCCCTGGAACCATGCCTTCTAGGTCGGCATCGAGGCCGCCGGCCTCGCGCCTGGCCTGGCGCTGGACAGCCCGCTGAACCCGGCGCTGTTCCTTGTCCGTTTGCTTTTGCTTGCGAAGCTGTTCGCGACGCCGTTTCTCCATAAAATCCTCGTCGTGTGATTGCTATTACTGATGCCTGAGCGGGTGCACTGACGCCCCGCTCAGGCTAAAAAGGCGGGCACAGGCCCGCCTTTTTTATCTCTACCAGCGGTTGCGGCCGCGGCCGGCGCCGCCGCCTCCACCGCCGCCCCCGCCGCTACGGCCGCGATCCCCGCCGCCAAAGCCAGCCTCGCGCGGTTTGGCTTCATTCACCTTGATGTTCCGTCCTTTGAGTTCAGTGTCATTGAACCGCTGGATCGCCGTGGCTGCGTCACCGGCGCTGGCCATTTCGACAAAACCGAAGCCTTTGGACTGACCTGAAAACTTGTCCGTGATTACAGTGGCGCTTTGCACCTCTCCCACTTGCGAAAACAGCGCTTCCAAGTCGCTGCCCGTGACCGAGTAGGCCAGATTGCCGACGTACAGTTTGCTGGGCATGATTGCCCTCCGAGAGTTTTGGCCGGGTAGCTCCGAACAGACCAACCTGGGCTAATTCCCAGGTCTTTATGAAAGGAACGATCCAAGCGTTGACGTCGCTAGCTTATATCATTCGTTTAACCAAAGATACGGTTTTTCTACAAATCCGACCGCTGGATCCCTGTCGCCCACTTGCGGAGCGACCTGCCGTCCCCTATCCGGCACATAGGTGGTTTGCGTCAAATAGTGATAATATCGTGGGTGAGGTCACCAAGTGCCCAAAGTTTATGTAGGCAATCTTGCCAGTTCGGTCACTAGCCGCGATCTCTCTGATCACTTTGCGCGTGCGGGCCAGGTGGTGGCAGCGCTGGCAGTGACCGACCGCAACACCGGCTTGTGTCGCGGCTTCGGTTTTGTCGAGATGGCCGCACCTGCCGACGTGATGGTAGCGTTCACTCTCCTCAACCACAGCGAACTCAACGGTCAGCAGATAACCTTGGATCCCGAACCGGCGCACAAAAACGGCAAAGGACGGCCGCGGCCCACCATTTCGTGAAGTTCTGCCGCTTTGGTTCTTGCCCGGAACACTGGCGCACGATGTCCGCCGATCGCCCCCTCCCCTTGCGCACGCCAGCCGGCCACCATAAGCTAGGCGCCAACTTAACGCAGCGGGTGAGACGCCTGACTTCTCCGGGCTAGACTGGCTAGGTTTATCGAGCCAACCAGCGTGCCATCACCAGCTAAGCTGCGCGTAGTAGGGGTTGCTTTTGTGCTCACAGTCCTCCACGTCGCGCCGGCCTCGTGAAATTTTCGCGGTTGGCTCGGCTTTGGGCCGCGTGCTTTTGTCCCACCATCGTGGCAACGTTCTGGCAATTGATGGGTCACCAGGTAGGGTGAAAGATGAGCCGTTTCGCGACCGCCCCCGCCGCTGAAAACTCGCCCCCGCTCCGACACCCGCGGCCAGGGTGGGAATGGCCCTGGTGGCGCACCACGCGCCACGACGTCGCGGTACTACCCTGGTTCATCTTGATCCACCTCACTGCCGTAGCCGGGTTGATAATGTTCCCGCTCCCGGGCTGGCGCATCCTCTTGGGTACCCTGGCGCTGGCTTGGATCGGGGGAATCGGCACCACGGTGTGCTATCACCGCTGCTTGGCCCATCGCGCCTTGCGCATCCACCCCGTGGCAAGCGTGGCGCTGACCTTCTTCGCCGTTTTCAACGGCTCCGGGCCGCCCTTGACCTGGGTCGCCAGCCATCGGACCCATCATGCCTACTCCGACACCGAGCGGGATGTCTCCAGCCCAAGCTGGCGCGGTTTCTGGTGGGCTCATCTGCGTTGGTTGTGGCAGAGCGCTCCCCCTTCGGTTACCCGCTTTTGCCCCGAACTCGACCGCCCCTTCTATCGTGTTTGGCAAACGCTCCAGCCCCTGATCCTCGCCCTTTCTTACTTTGGCGGTTTATATTTTGGGCTCTGCGCTTTTTTTTGGCTAGGTGCGATTCGGCTGGTTTTTACTCTGCATGCCCAATGTTTCGTCAATAGCATTTGCCACAGCCAGCCGGGCGTTGCCCGCGGCGAAGACCGCAGCCGCAATGTGCCCTGGCTGACTTTCGTTCACCTCTTTCAGGGCGAAAACTGGCATCGCAATCACCACCAACGTCCAGCCTCGGCCCGGATCGGACGAACTTGGCGCCAACCCGACAGCGGCTATGTGGTGATCTGTCTGCTGGAAAAAATCGGCTTCGTCAGCGAGGTGCGCCATGCGCGTAGTAGCGAGGTCGGAGCTAATGCCCGCCGGGCAACTGCGTAATTCCGGCTCGAGCCGCGCCAGCCACCGAGGAAATGCGCCAAAGGTAGTTATCCATGCCGGTATATAGAGACGAGGTTTACCGTATCTACCTCGATTTTCTGGAGGTGGCCGAAAAGAAACGACGCTGGAGCGTGTTCGACGACATTCCTTGGAATCAACTGGATCAGGCCCGAATTCCCGCCGAAATCGGGAATCGATTGGAGATCTTCTGCGCCGAGGAAATGTATGTTCCCGATTACAGCTCCAACGGTCTGGAACTGTGCCGCTCGATGTTCGGGATGGCTTGGTTCCAAGCTACCTGGGCCTGCGAGGAGTCCAAGCATGCGCTGGCGCTACGTGAGTATCTGACTCGCTCGAGGCTGCGCTCGGAGGCTGAATTCAGCGCGTTGGAGGACAAAGTATTTGCCGGCCATTGGCAATTGCCCTTTTCACGGGCCCGCCAGATGGCCTGTTACGGTGCGTTGCAGGAAGCCGCCACGTTCCTGGCCTATAAGACCCAGCGCGAACTGGCTCGACAGTCGTGCGACCCCGTGCTGGAAGCAATCTTCTTCAACCTGGGCCGCGATGAGGCTGCCCACGCCGGCTTTTACCGCGCCGTTCTAGACTTGGAGCTGGCGCTGGACCGCCCCGGCACGGTGAGCGATCTGGCCTACGTGCTCGCCAACTTCAAGATGCCCGGCGATGGTCTGATCGAAGATTATCGCGAACGCTTGACCAGCACCGGCGCCGGAATCAGTCCACGCCTGTTTCTGCAGCATGTACTGTGGCCGTTGCTGGCTGGAGCGCGCATCGGCCGCGATGAGATCAAGACCGCGCTAAAGCAACAGGCGATCGAACCGGCCGCGCCCGTTCGCGTGCTTGCCGCGCTTTAGCCGCCGTTAAGCAGAGCAGGGAGCTTGGCCACAAACTCCTGGCGCGAGAGCACGCGGTTGAAGCCGGCCTCGCGCGCGGCCTTGAACACGCTCACCTCGACATGCGAGGCGAAGCCTATCACCTGCGCCTGAGGCGCGGCGGTGCTGATTACTGCCATCGTCTCTCGCGCATCAAACAACTTGTCCGACAGATCTACGATTATCAATGCCGGTGACAGCTGCGCGCACCGCTCGGCTAGGCGCGCCAACTCCGCGACATAGCCGATCTCGACCCCGCAAGCCTCGGCCGCGCCGTCGATTTTAGAGCGAAAGATCAGATCGCGCACCAGGCCTAAAGCTTTCATTTCAACCTCGTTTGGCAAAACGAGCAGGAGAAAATGGCGCGATATCGAAGCGTGGGCGAGAGCCGCACAGCAATGCCGCAATAATCTGGCCGGTGATCGCTGAAAGCAGCACTCCGCTGCGAAAATGGCCGGCCGCGTAGTATAAGCCCGGAAGATTGGGAGAAGGCCCCAGCACCGGCAGCAAATCTTCCGCGGCCGGACGCAGCCCGGCCCACGCCTGATTAAAGCGTAGATCGGCCATCTCGGGCAGGAGATCGCGCACTCCTCGCGCGATCCGCGCCATCCCCTCCACTGTTACGTACTTGCTGAAACCCGCGCGTTCTCGCGTCGAGCCGGCGAGCAGCCGACCATCACGCCGAGGCACGACGTAGCCACGCAGCGAAAACAGTCCCACCGGCAGGGTCGTAGGCAAGGCTTCGAAGCAGAGGATCTGGCCGCGAATCGGAAACAGATTGACCCGGTCGACTTCGGCGCCCTTGACTTGGCTGGCCCAGGCCCCGGCGGCGTTGACCACCGCGTCGGCTTCGATCTCGCTGCCATCGATGAGCACGACGCCGCGTACCTGACCGGCCTGGATCAGTAGCCTGTCCACCGCGCTCTCTTCGCGCAAACGGGCTCCGGCGCGCAGGGCGGCCATCAGATAAGCCTGGGTCAGCTTGCGGTTTTCCGCGCGATAATCGTGGCGGAAGTACAGCGCCGCGCAGGTGGCAAGAGAAAGCTGGGGAACGATCGCGCGCGCCGCCGGTGCGCTGAGCTCTTCCACCATCAACCCCGCCTGCCGTTGCCAGATGGCGCGCCGGGATAGCTCAGCCCGCTCCTCCTCGTTGAGCGCTACATACAACACTCCGCTGGTGGGCTCGTACTCCGGATCGATCCCGCTGTCAGCGATAAGTTGCTCCAGAATCTCCTCGAACGCCCGCTTGGCTTCCACGCAGAAATGCAGGAATGGACCCGGCCCCTCGGCTTCTGCCTGCGGCGCCAGCAACCCCGCCGCCGCCCAGGAGGCCTCCTGGCCGGCGCGAGCGCGCTCCAATATCGTCGCTTGCAGACCGGCACGCGCCAGCGCCCATGCGATCGAGCCGCCGATGATGCCACCCCCGATGATTACGACCCTCATCAATACCGCCTTCGCTCAGAAGCTCAAGTCGCACCGGGATATCGAAGAAACGCTCAACCTGGACTCCCAGGGGCGCTTACCCATCATGCAGCCGAAGAGGTTACGCGCCAGCCAGCTGACGCCCGTGCTCGCCCAAGCTATCCAGGCTGAGACCGGCGAAAGCCGGCTCGGCCGCGGCCATCTCGGCAAAAAGATCGGCCGCGGTATGCGCGCGCTGTTGGCCGTCCAGCGTCTGCCCTAACGCGCTCACGTACTCGTAGGCGGGGCGCGCGCCGCCGGGAGGATCGATAGCCTGATGAAGGCGCTGCACCACGCCCTGAAAATTGGTGAAGCTGCCCTCCAGCTCGGCAAAGGTTGCGATGGGCCAAACCTGGTTGGCCATCTGTGCGGTCGGGCTGAGGTCGGTGTCGAGCACCAGCATATAGTCCAGCCCGCCGAAATCGCGCAAAAAGGTGGTTTCGCCTAGCGCGCCCACCAGGTCCGCGCGCAATACCACCAGCGCCTTAAGCTGACCGGAAGCGGCCGCGGTGGTCAGCGAGCCCAACTCCTTGAAGTCCAACGCCGCCAACCCGCGGGAGTTGGGGTTCTTGTTGGCTCGGAGTAACAGCTCGTCATCGCCGCTGGCCCCGGCGGGACTGACACTGAGCGCCGCGAACTGCTGCGAGCCAATTACGTCGCGCATGAAGCGCTTGAGCGCGAAGGCTTCTTCGTTGGTAGATTGGGCACCGACCACCAATCCAATCGCCCCGGCGCCGTGAGCCTCGCCTACCTGGCGCAAGGCGTGTGCCGCGCGCTCAATGGCGCCGGTAAAGTCTTCGGCCACCAGCCTCTCGCCCGCCTGATATAACGGGCGGCTCAAACGGCTTTCGGTTTGCAGACGCTCGAAACTGACCCGCCCTTCGTCACACATCCAATAGCCGTTGACCAAGGGATTGTGACGCGGCTTGAAGCGATAGATTTTGCCGTTGCGATGGTAGATATCGATTGCGCAACCGCGTTCGCAGCCGGCGCACACCGAAGCCGTGCGGTGCAGATACCAGACTCGCGCCTGAAAGCGGAAATGCTTCTCGGTGAGCGCACCCACCGGACAAATATCCACAATGTTGCCGGCGTACTTGTTGTCCAGCGGGCGGCCTGGGTAAATATCGATCCGATTGTGATCGCCGCGCTCAAAAAAGGCCAGCTCGCTGGTGTGGGTCACCTCGTCCAGAAACCGAGTGCAGCGCGCGCACAGCACGCAACGCTCCTGGTCAAGCATGACGCCCGCGCCGATATCGATTGCCTTACCCTTGTGCACCTTCTTGCCCAGCGGAAAGCGCGATTCCGCCCGATCGAAATCCATATAGTAGTCTTGCAGCTTGCACTCGCCCGCCTGATCGCAGACCGGACAATCGATCGGGTGGTTGATGAGCAAAAACTCCAACACCGCCTGCTGCGCGGTCTTGACCCGCGTGTTGGCAGTATTGACTACCATTCCTTCGGCCACCGTGGTGTTGCAGGCAATCTGTAGCTTGGGTGCCTTCTCCACCTCGACCAGGCACATCCGGCAGTTACCCACCACAGTGAGCGCGGGATGGTAGCAATAGTGGGGAATCTCCACTCCGGCCAGCTCGGCCGCCGTGATCAAATTGATTCCGGCAGGAACTTCCAGTTGCTTACCGTCGATGGTTATCTTGGGCATCGCTTGCTCGATAGGGCTTGCTGAGATCGCGCTCGCTCAGGAAGCGGCCGCCAACGGCCGGCTAACGTGACGCGGACCAAAGGGACAGCCGCGCAGCTTAACGTGCGCGAGGAATTCGTCCTTGAATTTGGGTACGAAGCTTTTGACCGGCATCGACAAGCTGTCGGCCAGCACGCAAATAGTGTTGCCTTCCATGTTGTTGGCAATACTGATGAGCTTGTCGAGGTCCGCCTCATTGCCGCGCCCGGCTTCCAGATCAGTGAGAAGTTTTTCGATCCAGCCCGTGCCCTCGCGACAGGGAGTGCATTGGCCGCAGGATTCGTGATGGTAGAAATGGGCCACGATACGCAGTGCTTCCACCATGCAGGTGCCGTCGTGCATTACCATGACTCCGGCAGTGCCCATCAAAGACCCGGCTGCGCGCACTGAATCGAAGTCCATGTTGACCTTGAGCGCTTCTTCGGCGGTAAAGACGGGAAAGGAAGAGCCACCCGGAATCACCGCCTTGAGTTGTCGGCCATCGAGAATCCCGCCGCCCACGTCGTAGATCAAATCCTTGAGCGGATAGCCCATCGGCAGTTCATACAGGCCAGGCTTGTTGACGTGGCCCGAGAGGCAGAACAACTTGGGACCCGGGCTTTTCTCCGGCCCGATCGAGCGATACCAATCGGCACCGCGCAGGATAATCCAAGGCACGTTGGTCAGCGTCTCGACGTTGTTGACCACGGTGGGACAGCCAAAGGCGCCGGCGATGGCTGGGAAAGGTGGGCGATTGCGTGGGTAGGCGCGCTTGCCCTCCAGCGATTCCAACAGCCCGGTCTCCTCCCCGCAAATGTAGGCCCCGGCCCCGCGATGGGTATAGATATCGACGGCAAAACCAGAACCCATCACACTCTTGCCCAGGTAACCCTTGGCGTAAGCCTCCGCGATAGCCTCGTCCAGCCGCTGCTTTTGCAACGTGAACTCGCCCCGCAGATAGACAAAACACGTATGCGCCCCAACCGCTTTACACGTGATGAGGATCCCCTCGATTATCGCGTGAGGATCGTTCTCGAGCTGGTAGCGATTGGCGAACGTGCCGGGCTCGCTCTCGTCGGCGTTGCAGCAGACGTACACCGGCTTTTTGCTGTCCTTGGGAATGAAGCTCCACTTCACTCCAGTGGGAAAGGCCGCACCGCCGCGGCCGCGCAGGTTAGAGGCCTTGACCTCATTGATGATCTGCTCGGGGGTCAGCTCATGAAACGCCTTGCGAGCAGCTTGGTAGCCCTCGTGCGCCTCGTACACCGACAGCCTGCGCAGGTCAGGGATGTCCAGCCAGCGGGTAAGGTATCGTTCCATGGATTCGAACCGAAAGTGGGCGCCGCACTCAGGCCGCCTCAGCGCGCCGCGTGATCAGTTTTTGCTTCTCGCCCTGGATTTTGCGCTGTAATGCCATCAGAGCGTCCAGCACCGCCTCGGGACGGGGCGGGCACCCCGGCACATAGACGTCCACCGGCACGATCCGATCGATTCCGGGCAGGGTAGCGTAATTATCATAAAAGCCGCCGGTAGAGGCACAGGCTCCAAAGGCCATCACCCACTTGGGCTCGGCCATTTGATCGTACACTCGCTTCAGAATGGGGGCCTGGCGCACAGACACCGTCCCAATGACCATCAATAGATCGGACTGGCGCGGGGTAAAGCGCGGCAATAGCGCACCAAAGCGATCGATGTCGTAAGGCGTCATCGACAGCGCCATGTACTCCATCGCGCAACAGGCGGTGGCGAAAGGATAGGGGAAGAGGGAAAACTTGCGCGCCCATCCCACCGCCTTGTCCAAGCGGGTCAAGACCGCCGTATCGCCCAGAATCAGTTCGTCGCCCTTCGAGAGTGCGGAGCTTTGATTTACTTGTGCCATGTCTTCGGCCTTGAATAGCTTGATTGCTCGGTTTGAAACTAGCAAGCCGCCGGCAAGTGGGTCAATTAGCCCCGCGCTGGGAAGCGGACGCCGTTTTTTGCCAAAGGTGATATAATTTTTTCCACGCCCGCTAATTGACATGCTGCGCTTTGCCATCGTAAAGGGGCGGTAATGGCCGCCGCGGCGAGCGGCGACGCCTCGGACGACGAACTGGGGCGCGAATCCGAGGCTCGTATAGAAGCTCGCCCGGATCGCTTGCGCGCGGAGCTGAAGGGACAAATCTATCGCCTCCAAATTCGAATGATGGTGTTGATAGGCGCCGGTTTTGCCGCCACCATCGCTATTCTGGGCGCGATTTCGCCTGCCAAACTGATCTACCAAGGAATCCGTCGTTCACAAATTCGTCGTTCACAGTGGATGCGGCCGGCGTCCTGGACTAAAAAGCGAGCCGTGGCGGCCCGACAATTGTTTTGCGCATCGGCCATCGCCGGCGTAGCCTTATGGCACGTGGTTTCGCCGGGCGGCCCTAGAGCGGACCCGCGGCGAGGGGCGTGCGATGGCGGTGCGGAGGAAAACAGCTAGGCGCCGATGGCGCCTGCGGCCTTGGCAATGGGCGCTGGCGACGGCAATGGCCGCCTGCTTCGGGCTGGGCTTCTATTTGGCCGGGCTCTACCAGCAGATCTCCTACCTGATTGAGCAACGCAAGGCGGCGTTAACCTCTAGCGTTTATTCGGCGCCCACCCCCCTGATGGTGGGTAGCGACGTGGAGCAGCTCAACCTGCTCGACCGCTTGGGACGGCTCAGCTACACCCCGGTTGCCGCGGTCACGCGCCCGGGCGAATACTCCCTCGACGCCTCCCACTTGGTCGTGTATCTGCGCGCCTTCCGCTGGGGCGTGGAGCAATTGCCCGCCGCACTGGTAGTAGTCACGCTGGATGAGCGCAACATCATCCAGAGCCTGCGCGATCCCAGCGGCGCCCCGATACGCGGCGCCTGGCTGGAGCCCGAGGTTATTGGGCGGCTGCAAAGCGACGCACCGGCGGAGCGGGTCGAAGTTCCTTTGAACGAGTTGCGGCCCTATGTGGTGCGCGGTCTGCTAGCAACCGAAGATCGCTTTTTCTATTACCATTTTGGCGTCGATCCGATTCGAATTGTCGAGGCGGCGCTAGCCGACCTGCGCTCTCATCGGCTGCAACAGGGCGCCAGCACGATCACCCAACAGCTAGCCCGCACCTTTCTGACCCGCCAGCGCACCTTCAGTCGCAAGCTCAACGAGCTGGCGATCGCGCTGGTGCTGGAGGCGCGGCTCAGCAAGAACGAAATTCTGGAGCGTTATATCAACGACGTACCGATGGGCGATTATCGCGGCGTGCCGGTGTACGGACTGCCGATGGCGGCGCGCTACCTGTTCAACCAGGACCTGCGCGAAGTCACCCCCGCCCAGGCCGCCACCTTGATCGGCATGATTCGGGCCCCCAGTCTCTACGATCCGCGCCGCCACCCCCAACTCTGCGTACGTCGGCGTGACACGGTGTTGGGGTTGATGCGGCGGGCGGGCGTAATCGATGAGGCCAGCTACCGCCAGGCACTGGCCACGCCACTAGTAGTACGCGGCGCCTTCACAGTTCGCCAAGCGCCTTACTTCGTTGATTACGTCGCCAGCCAAGTGGCGGCGATTCCCGGCTTCGATGGCAGCCTGCGAGGAGTTACGGTTTATACCACACTAGACCCCGAGCTGCAGCAAAGCGCACAAAACAGCCTGCTGGCCAACCTCTCGCGCATCGAGCGCACCCATCCGCGCTTGGCACGTGCCACTCGCGACCCCTTGCAATCCTCGATGGTGGTACTGGACGTGGCCAGCGGCGCGATCCGCGCCCTAATCGGCGGGCGCGACTACAGCCGTAGCCAATATGATCGGGCAGTGATGGCGCAACGTCAGCCCGGATCAGCCTTCAAACCGATCGTGTTTGTAACCGCGATGGATCCCTCTCGCTCGCCGTTGCCGCACCCGTTGACTCTGGCTTCCTTGCTGCCCGACCGCCCGATGTCCTTCGGCGGCTGGACTCCGGCCAATTACGAGCACACCTACAAAAACCAGGTGACGGTGGCCGAAACCCTGGCCGAATCGCTCAACGTTCCTACTGCGTATGTGGGCAGTCTGCTTGGTCCTCACCGGATTATCGAGACGGCGTATAGCTTGGGTATCAGCACTCCGCTGCCCAGTGCCCTGTCAATCTCGATTGGGGCCGGTGATGTCACTTTGCTGGATCTGGTCGGGGCCTACCAGGTCTTCGCCAACCAAGGCGTGGCACGACCGCCCTATGCAATCGAAGCGGTGGTTGATAACCACAACCACCTGATTTATCAGCATCAGCCCCAGGCCCGTCGCCTGTTCAGCCCAGCCGTGGCCTATCTGATTACTGGCGCGCTCAAGGGTGTGCTCAGCTTCGGCACCGGCGCGGCCGCGCAAAATCTGGGCTTGGAATGCCCGGCTGCGGGCAAGACCGGTACCACCGACGATTACCGCGATGCCTACTTTATCGGCTACACCCCGCGCCTGGTGGCCGGGGTTTGGGTGGGCCGCGACACCCCGCTCAGCATCGGTCTGACCGGCGCACAGGCGGCGCTGCCAGCGTGGGTAGATTTCATGCAGGAGGTGGCACCAGCAAATTGCCACGACTTTCCTATCCCGGCGGGTATCACGCTGGCCGCAATCGATCCCGACAGCGGCGGGCTGGCCACCCCAGCCTGTCCCCGGCGCGTGGTGGAACCATTCCTGCCGGGTACCGCACCTACCCACGCCTGCGGCTTGCATGGCGGCAACTCGATTCTGACCACGATGGCAGGGGCGATGGGCCTCTCGCCCTCCGCGGGCCGAACTGCTGCCGCCACCACTCCTGCCGCGGCTACGGCCGCAAACGCCAACTCAGGCGGTTTCTTCGGCCATGTCGCGGGCTTCTTCGGCGCGATCTTCCATCATTGATGTCTCGACCTGGTAGCTAACCGTTTTTAAGTTGAGGCTAATGTTTTTCCCTGCTGCTTCTCCCACCAACGGATACGGGAAATCCCTGCGACTGCTTCTCCCCGCTTGGCAGGTGCAAACACGGATCGTCGCTCCCTGGCTCAACGCCTGCTAAATCTCGGCTATGAGTAAAAGGGAGAAAAACCGCACTTCGCTTCTTTCACGCAGCGTGCTGTTCAAGGTGCCAGCCCATCTCACGTAAAGCGCGCGTTTCAGCATCGCGCTCAGGGATCGAAGGAAGGGCCGGCCCAGCGCCTGGTATTAAGCGCCGCACCCATCGCGCTGCCGGTCAGAGTCTTACCGCCAGTGGTCAGGCCGCCGTCCACAACCATCGCAGCCCCGGTAATCCAGGCTGACTCGTCGCTGGCCAAGAAGAGCGCCATCGCGGCGACGTCTTCGGGCTGGCCGGCACGTGCCAGCGGTTGAGCACGGGCGAGGAATTTGCCCACCAACTCTTCGCCGCCCGGGGCGCGGCCGAACAGCATCGGAGTTACGATTCCGCCGGGACAGATACAATTTACCCGAATATTATCTTTGCCCAACTCGCGCGCCGCGCATTTGGTGAGATGAATCACTCCGGCCTTGGCCACGCTGTAGGCAGTCGGACCGTCGGTGGCGCGCAAACCAGCCACCGAGGCGGTGGAAATTATCGCGCCGCCGCCCACCCGCCGCATCGGTTCGACCGCGTGCTTGATACCCAGAAAAGCGGCGCGCAGCAGGATCGCCATCGTGCGGTCCCAGTCGGCGGCGTCAAGCTCGTTCAACGGGCCGATCGCCCCTACCACCCCGGCGTTGTTGAAGTAGATGTCCAGCCGGCCAAACTCGCGCTCGGCGCGAGCGATCGCAGCTTGAATTTCGTCTTCTTGCGTTACGTCGGTGCGCTGGAAGAGCGCACGCCCGCCGCCTTGGCAACATCGCGCAGCCACTTCCTCGCCACCCACCGCATTCAGATCGGCCACCACTACCGCGGCCCCCTCGCCGGCAAAGCGTATGGCCGAGGCCTTGCCGATCCCACTGGCCGCGCCCGTGATTAGCGCAACTTTGCCCTCAAGCCTGGCCATCGCCAACCTCGTCGCGCCGCGGTCCAATTAATCGTTTCGACCGCGGCGCTTTTTTGAAAATTTTCAGGACAAATGCCGTTTAAGGAAGAACACCATCTTCGGCCACAAGGAGAAGGCTGCGGTTTCCCGATAATTGGGCCGATAATCGGCCAGAAAGGCGTGGCCAGCGTTGGCGAAGCTCTCCAAAGTTGCGATCGAAGCCTTGCCTGTTTGCTCCAGCTTGGCCTGCAACTGGGCCATGTGCTCGGGCGACGGATTTTGATCCTCGGCGCCGAATACCGCGTAAAGTGGGCAGTGCAAATTGGCGACCATGTCGATTATCGGCTTGGGTCGATTGGGCGTGGTCACGGCGTCGTTGTTGGCACGGGTGATGCCACCGCCCCAGCAATCCACCGCCGCATCGACCTTGTCGCTACTGCACGCGAACAACAGCGTGCAGCGCCCGCCCATGCAAAAGCCCACGCATCCTATCTTGCCGTTGATTCCCGGCTGCTTGCGCAGGTAGTCGGCCGCGTTCTCCAGGTCGCGCACCACCAGCGCATCGGGCATCGCCTGCATCAAACGCTGAATCTCGGGCATTTCCGCTTTACTCGGATCGCCTACCCGAGTGAACAGATTGGGCGCCATCGCGATAAAGCCCAAGTTGGCGAAACGCCGGGTCAGGTCCTTGATGTGATCGTTGACCGCCCAGGCCTCGTGAATCACGATCAGTCCGGGATAGCTGCCGGCCTCGCGCGGACGAGCCAGGTAGGAGCCGATACTCGCTCCTTCGCTGCTGTAGGATACTTCGGCGGTTTCGATCCGCGACAGATCGTGTACCTGACCGGGGACATACTTGGTCGCACCTGCTGCTGCCATCGCTTGTGAGCCTCCTTTTGATGCGGGCCGTCCAGCCCGTAACGCTTGGGTTGGGGCAGCGAGGCCTTCATGCCGCCCGCCGCTCCTAATCTAGAACACGCCGCGCGAAAGGCAACCGTCCGCTACTCCCAAATGGCTCGAAATGCTAACCACAGAGGCTGCATCTCAAGAAAAAAGGACCTTATCAGAGCGATGGATCTGCAGTTAAGCGGCAAGGTGGCGATCGTGACCGGCGGTAGCAAAGGCATCGGGCGGGCCGTGGCGATGGCGATGCTGCGCGAGGGCGCCGCCGTGCTGGTATGCGCGCGCGGTCAAGCGGCATTGGACGAAACCGCGGCCCTGGCCGCCCCCTTGGGTGGGCGGTTGCTCACCATGCAGGCCGATTTGACCCAGCAGGAAGCCGCTGGCGCTACCGCGGCGCGATGCCTGGAGGCTTTCGGCCGGATCGATATCCTGGTCAATAATGCCGGCAGCGCGCGCCGCGGCCCGTTTCTCCAACTCTCCGACCAGGCTTGGCTGGACGACTGGACGCTGAAGTTCTTCGGGTTCGTGCGGATGGCGCGCGCGGTCTATCCCCACATGAAAGAACGCGGCCAGGGCGTAATCGTCAACGTCATCGGCAACGGCGGGCTGATGCCCTCCGCCAATTACATGATCGGCGGCGCGATCAACGCCGCCCTCAACCATTTCACCAAGGCCCTAGCCGACGAGGGCGTCAGCCACGGCGTGCGGGTGGTCGGGGTCAATCCCGGCGCGGTGCTGACCGACCGCTTCGAGCATCGGATCGGACCCAACGACGACCGGGAGGAGATCTATCGCCAATGCACCCCGATGGGGCGCCCAGCAATGCCCGAGGAAGTCGCCGACCTGGTGCTGTTCCTGGCCTCCGAACGCGCCCGCTTTATCACTCGTTCGAATGTGACGATCGACGGCGGCCACAACAACGGCCTGATGGGCTAGCACCCCCGATATTACGCGAGCGGCTCAGGACAGCGACGGGCGCCGCGACGCACCGCTCAGCGCAGCGCCGCAAAGAGCAGCAGGATGGCCAACTCAACCAGCGCTCCCGCACCACCGACCAGATCGCCGGTCACCCCGCCCATTCTGCGGCGATAAAACCCGCGCGCCGCAGATACCATAATCAGCGCGGCTGCGGCCGCCGCCACGCCTTGCCATCCGGTCGCCAGTGCGCCCAGCATCGAGAGCGCCGAGGCCAGGTACAATGTCTGAGGCCGATTTTCCTCCAGCAAGTTCGATCCAGCCCCTTGCGCGCGCAGATATTTCATCCCCTCAGCGACCGCGACCATGCTCCAGCGGCTCAGCCCGAAAGCCAAATATAGCGCGACGGCGCACCGTGCCGGACCGATCGCGATCAGGGCGGCCCATTCCAAGGCAAGGAAGAAGATAAGGGCCAGCGTGCCGTACACGCCGATGCGCGGATCGCGCAGAATTTCCAGCGTGCGCGCCCGGTCCGCGCCCGCGCCCAGTGCGTCGGCAGTATCTGCCAACGCGTCCAGGTGAAGTGCACCGGTCAGAAGGGTGGCCGAGCCGAGCACCGCTATCATGCTCAACATTGGCGGAAAAAGCCTGGCCAGCGCGTGCGCCCACACTGCCAACATGGCGCCGATTGCGAAGCCGACGAGCGGAAACCATCCGAAGGAGGCAGCGACCAAAGCAGCCGGCGCCGGCCTCCTGGCTCCTACAGGAAGTATAGTTAAAAAACTAACCGCCAAGCACAAGGCGTGCACTTGACGCGCAGCCGCCCTCCGCGCGCGTGCGGTAAACCGCCGCTCCATCAGCCAAGCTTTTCCGCCACGCCCGCGCTGGCGAAGGTCGCCATCCCGGAGTATGCGGCCAAGGCGGCCTGAATGATCGAGATGGCCAACGCCGCACCGGTCCCTTCACCCAGGCGCAAATCGAGATCGAGCAGCGGACGCGCCTCCAGATAGCGCAACACCAACTGATGGCCCCCTTCGGCTGAGCGATGGCCGAACAGCAGATGGTCGCGCAGACCGGGTTTGATCCGATCGGCGATCGCCGCGGCCGCGGTAGCGATAAAGCCGTCGATCACCACCGGGATGTGCACCGCGGCGCCGCCCAGGCACACCCCCGCCATCGCGGCAATCTCGAATCCGCCCAGCGCCGCCAGCAGATGCAGCGGATCGCTAGAGCTAGAGCGATGACGTTCCAGCGCACGTTCGATCACCTTGATCTTGCGGTGCCATCCGGCCTCGTCCAGACCCGTGCCACGCCCGGCGATTTCCTCCGCTCGCATCCCCGTAATGGCGCACAACAGGGCTGCCGCGGCAGTGCTGTTGCCGATCCCCATCTCGCCGATGCCCAGCAGGGTAACGCCACTGGCTTCGGCCTCGCGCGCGGCCGCGATTCCGACTGCCAGCGCACGCACCGCTTGCTCGAGATCCATCGCGGTATCGAGGAGAAAATCCCGCGTGCCAGCGGCAATCCGCCGATAGCTGACTCCCGCCATCGGAGCGGCGCTGGTATCAGTCGCTACGCCCACGTCGAAGACCCTCAGCCTCAGACCCAAATGACGCGTCAGGGCGCAAATTGCCGCTCCCCCCTCAGCGAAATTACGCAGCATCTGCACCGTAACTTCAGGCGGATAGGCGCTGACGCCGTGTGTCGCCACGCCGTGATCGGCAACGAAGACCAGAATTTCCGCAGCGCCCACCCGCGCGCTACCGTCATGACGAATGGCGGCGTAACGGCGTACCACTTCCTCCAGGTAGCCCAGGCTCTCGCGCGGCTTGGTCAGTTGCCCGAGCCGCCGCGCGGCGGCTTGGGCCGCATCGGGATCAGGCGCGACGATTGCGGCTAGTGTCTCCTCAAGCGCCATCCTGTGGTTCTCCTGTTGGCGATCGGCGTTGTGGCCGCGATTCTTCGGGCTCCGATCGATCGCACCATTCGCGCATCGTCTCCAGCAACCGATCGTGATCGGCGCGCCGGCGCAACCCAATCCGATACAGCCCGGGACCCGCGCCCGTCATCGTGGCCAAACTGCGAATCAATATTCCACGCCTGCGCAGGTAATCGGATAACTCGACGCCATCCGCCGCAAGAGGCGCGCGGATAAGCAAAAAGTTGGCGCGGGAAGGAAACACCGCGAGGCCACCGAGCGCGGCCAATTGCGCGCTGAGATAGTCTCGCTCCATCCTTACCTGTCGGCCGACTTCCTCATACCACGCCGCAGGAAGCTTCAGACAGGCCAGCCCTACCGCCGAAGCCGGGGCGCTGACCGACCACGGCTCCAGCGCTTCGCCCAGCGCTCGCGCAACCGCCGTTTCTGCCGCGATGTAGCCCAGGCGCAGGCCGGCGATCGCGTAGATCTTGGTCATCGACCTGACCACCAACAGGCGCGGATAGCGCGCAGTCAGGCCGGCCATCGAAACTGGCTCGTCGGCGAACTCGATAAAGGCCTCGTCGAACACGCACCAGCACTGCCGCCCCTGACATTGGCGCGCGATCTCCTCGGCCTCCGCCAGGCTCAGACAGGAGCCGGTGGGACTGTTGGGACGACCGATGAAGATGGCATCGGCACCCTCTTCCAGGACCGCGCAGATTTGCTCGGGCAACAGCGCAAAGTTAGCGCTCTCGCGCAGGGGTAGCCAGCGCGCCGGATCGCCCGCCAGCGTCAGCCCGTTGGCAATTTCGCTGAAAGTGGGAGTCACCACCACTGGACGCCTGGGCCTGAGCACCCGCGCGATCAGATAGAGCAAGGCGGTCGAGCCGTTGCCAGCCACCAAAGCCTCTGCGGGCAGGTCCAGGTAACGGGCCAAGCCGGCACGCAAGCTGGCAGCGTATGGTTCCGGATAGCGATCGATCTCGGCTATCGCTTCTTGGTAGGCGCGGAGGACTTGGGGCGGCGGGCCCAGGGGGTTGAGACTGACACTGAAATCGACCATCCCAGCATCGGCACCACCGCCGTGGACTCGATCCAGCGCCGAAGTCATCGCAGACCCAGGAGCGCACGCACCGTTGCCATCAGCAAAAACGCGAACAGGGTCTGGGTCCACATCATGGTACGGGCTAGGCGGATATCCGCGATACGCAGCGGCCGCTGCGCCCGCCCCATCAGCGGACGAGGCTCCAGCTCACCCTCGTAATACGCTTCGCCACCGAGCTGAATCCCCAGCGCCCCGGCCATCGCGGCTTCCAGCAATCCGGCATTGGGGCTGCGATGGCGGCGGCCGTCGGCCACCATCGTCTCCCAGGCGAATCGGCCCCGCCGGTTGATAAACTGGGCCGCTACCACCAGACACAGCGCGCTCAGGCGCGCGGGCAGATAGTTGGCCAGATCGTCCAGGCGCGCAGCCGCGCGGCCAAAGTACAGATAGCGGCTGTCGGTATAACCAATCATCGAATCCATGGTGTTGATCGCCTTATACACCATCGCGGCCAGCGGCCCGCCCAGGAAAAGGTAAAACAACGGCGCGATCACGCCGTCGGAGGAGTTTTCCGCCACCGACTCGATTACCGCACGCGCGATCCCCACCTCGTCCAACGACGCGGGGTCGCGCCCCACCAAGGCCGGCAACCGCCGGCGCGCGGCCCCCAGATCGTTCCATCCCAGGGCTTGCTCAACCCGTGCCGCCGCCTGATCTAGTTCGCGCAGTGCAAGCGTGGTCCAGGCCAGGATCAGCGCGACCAACGCACCCAAGGCCGGAGTAGCTTGGGCCGCGGCCCAAATCAGAAGCCACACCGCGCCACCCACCAAGAGCATCACGAGCGTGGCCAGAAGCCCGCCCCGGCGCAAATCGGAAGCGGGTTTAGCGCACCGCAGATGGCGTTCGCCAAAAGCAATCAGCCAGCCGATCAGGCGCACCGGATGGGGCAGCGCGGCGGGATCGCCCAGCGCCACATCGAGCACCATCGCCACGGCGATGAAACCGGTAGGCAGAAACCAGGCGAAGCTCATCGCCGGGAGCGCGCTACCCACCTTGGTGCAAGACTTTCTGAGGTCATCGCTCAGCGACCGGAGCGATCGCGCAAGGCAATGCAGCCGCCGCAGCGAGCGCGCTCGACCCAATCATCAAGAATCGTCCGCCGAATCGGAGTCCGGCTGGCCCTCGGGGAAAATATCCCGCCAGATGGCTGGATCGGCAATCAGCGCGGTGAACTGGCGGCGGCGAGCGAGGTCGCCGGTCCATTGCTCGAAATGAATCAGAGCTTCGGGCGGCAGACGCTCCAGCCAGCCCTCGCTCTCCAGCACCGGACGGTCGGGAAAATCCCTAACGTAGCCCAAACAGAGGTAGGCAATGGGAATAATATGGGCGGGAATCGCGAACAGTTCGCGCAGGGCATCGTTGCGCAGGATGCTAACCCAGCCCATTCCCAATCCTTCGGCGCGCGCTGCCAGCCAGAGATTTTCCACCGCCAGACAGGTGGAGAAGATCTCGACGTCGCGCGATTCGACTCGACCCAACACCGCCGGGCCGAAGCGATCGGGTTCGCAAGTCACGATTACGTTGAGCGGCGCCTCCAGGATGCCTTCCAACTTCAGCGAGAGGAATTTGGCCCGGCGCTCGCCGCTGAATTGCTCGGCGTTGCGCGCGCGCGCTTCCTCGAAGACCGCTTTGACCTGCCGGCGCCGTTCCAAGTCACGCACCAGGATGAAATCCCAGGGCTGGGTAAAGCCCACGCTGGCGGCATGATGAGCCGCGATCAAAACCCGCGCCAGCTTGTCCTCGGGAATCGGGTCAGGCAGGAACTCGCGCATGTCGCGGCGGCGAAAAATTGCCTCGTACAGACCGCGCCGGCGCGCCGCCGAAAACGAATGCTTTTCGGTTGCCATCTGCTATTCGCGTCCTGCCTCGCCCCGGCCCTCCTCTCGCTTCCCGCTCAGGCGGCCTTGCGCGCCGCCTCTAGCGCCGCTTCGAAGTTAGGCTGATTGGCGACCTCACTGACGTATTCGGAATGTACCACCTTGTTGTTCTTGTCGAGCACGAACACGGCACGACACAACAGCCCGCTCTCCTTCATCAAGGTACCGTATTTCTCGCCGAATTCGTGGCTTTTATAATCGCTGGCGGTCGTGACTTTATCCACCCCGGCGGCAGCACACCAGCGTGCCTGCGCAAAGGGCAGATCCAGCGAAATGGTCAGGATTACCGTGTCGGCAGACAACTTGGCCGCCTCTTCGTTGAAGCGTCGAGTCTCGGCGTCGCACACCGGCGTATCCAGCGAGGGCACCGCCGAGATGATCTTGACCTTGCCCTGAAACTGGTCGAGTGAAACCGGCGCCAAGCCCTTACCGGTTACCGTGAAGGCGGGTGCGCTTTGCCCTACTTTAAGCTCCGGCCCGATCAGGGTAACCGGATTGCCGCGCATCGTAACCACGCCTTTTCGTTCCTCTGCCATAAGCCTGCTCCTTGATTAAGTTGGTTAAGCGATACTTTTGCGGGCAGAGCCGTCAGTTAGCCCTGGTCCTGGATGCCCGATTGGCTCACAGTCTCAAAGAAAGCGATGCCGCATGCAACCCCGCCGGCGTAATGTCCCTGCCGCCCAGGCCCGCTCTCGGACACGGCTGGGTCTGTATTGCTGAGTCCGCTATGACCCGGAGCGGTACAGTCTGCTCGCACAAATCCAGTATTAGCGCTTACTTATTTCCCTGGAACACGACTTGCTCCAGGACGACACGACAGCCGGTCCGGGGCGGATAGGCTAAGGGCGCGAGCAGCCAGTCCGTGGATGCGCCGAAAGTTAGACGAGGCGCGCGGAAGGGGGCGGGCGGAGGTGTGGCGAGGCGAACGGTCGATGGTGGCGAGAGAGACTCGGGACTGGGGTGGGCGTAATCGACGCACCAGTGGAGGATGATGGCGAGTGCGAGGCCCCGGACCGGCTCCTAATCTGCCGGCTCATCCTCGGGCGTATACGGGCGAGCGGCGGACGCACTGACCAAATCGGCGCATTCGAACATCGCGATTCCTGCCGCGCCGTCGAGCTCAAGGCTTGCAAAGCCCACTGACAGACAAAGCCGCGCGCCATCGGCGGCCGGCCGCGCCATCGCCATGAAGCATCGGGGCTGGGCCGCGAACGTCTCCTCCTTCAATCCCACCCTCACTCGCCCCTCGATCACTGCCGGTGGCACGCCAGGCAGACGCGGTTGAGCGGTGAGTGCCTGTACCACGCCGGGAATCGCGGCTTGCGCGAAGATCTTGCGCGCGCTGGCACTGATACCGCCGTTGCGCTCGACGCTGACTACTTCCAGGCCGATGCTTGCAGACCCGTCCTCCAGCGCGCCCCACAACGCGCAGCGCCGACTGAGGTCGAAGTCGAGCGGACTTGCCAGCGGCGGCCCGCTTCGCCCGATAGCCTGAATTGCGAGGGTTGATTCTCCCAATTGAAGCGCACCTGCGAGCCGGCCGAAACAACTCCGTTCGGTCTGCCAAAGCGGCGCCAGGCTGCTCGACCTAAAACGACAATCGAGCCCCACCGCGGGCTCCAGGTATGCGCCGGCCAAGGCCTGTTCCAGCCGCATGTAGGTTCGGCTGTCGTCAACTCGCAGCATTGGCCCGTTAAAACGCAATTCCAGCTCGCCCGCCCCCACGGTTAGCTGCAGCGGGCCGCCGCTTATCCGATCGCCCTGGGTGCGCACCGCACCGTCGGCCGTGAATATCCAAAGGTTGGTGCCGATAAGCAAAGCCAGCCGTGCGCCGCCGCCTCCGTCCAGGTCAAAGCTGGCGATGATCCCCACGCCGGCATGCGCATCGTAACACTCCAGACCGAAGCGATGGGCGCTGCGCGCCAACGCCGGTGGCGTAAGCGGCAAACCCTGCGGGTAGCGCGACGCTTTCGGTTCCAACGCCGCATGGTGGTCGCTGAAGCTCCGGCCGAGCAAGTCCAGGATTTGTGCGCGCCGCGGCCCCGGCCAGCGCACCGCCACCGACAGCTCGATTTGCAAGGCCTGGATTTCACCCTGCTCGGTCAGCCGCGCGAGTCGGCGCAAGGCCGGCTCGGGACTTTGGATATAGCGGCGAGTCAAGGCCTGGAGCAGGTTATGCCGACCGCCGGCGGGATAGCGGAACCCCAACGTGGCGCTCACCCCGATTGCCTCCAGGTGGGCGCACAGCGGCGCCAGCGTATTGGCAAGAAAACGTGGGGTTGCGCTCAGAAAGGCGCCACCCGCCGGACGTATCTGCTCGTCCAGCACGCGCGCACCCAAGCCGAAATCCACTCGTGGCTCGATCACGTTCCAACCGTGGATTAGCAGCACCAAGGCGTGGCCCTGGCGCGCGACGATTTGCTCCAAAACCTCGGCCAGGAGATCCAATACCACCGGAGCGCGCGCCAAAAGCTGATCGATACGGTTGCAATCGAGCCGATTACGATCCATCGCCCGGTTAATCAGCGCGCTGGCCTGCAACCGCCCAGCCAATTCGCGGGTAAACTGCGCCGTGTGCAGATCGTTGATGCGCGGATTGGGGCTCGCGTGCGCCGTCGCTTCGGCCCGTCCGCCATGGGGCGCCAGCAAAAGCACCGAGCCCTTTCCAGCGATTGCTTCTAGCCACTCTGGCCGGCTGCACGCAGTGGAAGACGTGTTTTCACTGGCGGCTTTCATGGTGGCACAAGCGCACGACGCCCCTGGATCGAGAAAATACAGGACATGACCAGATAGTAGCCGATAAAGCCGAACGAGCACCAAACCAGCAATGGTTTGGGATGGGGCAGCTCGAACAAAATAATCGCCACCAGGACCGCCCACAGTGCGGCCAGGATAAGGGTCAAGCGACGCAGACGCAGGGTACGGTTGGGGTAGATATACTTGCTCGGCACCCACACCAAAGCTACCAGGACTAGCATGATCACAGCGTTAATCGTGCGACTAAACGCGAAGCAATAAAGATAAAACGCCACCAAGTTCCAGTAGGAAGGAAAGCCCAGAAAATAATTGTCGGCGGTCTTGGCGTTGACCCGGCTAAACCCAAACGCGCTCGAGATCACCACCGCCGTCGCGAGTAGCCAACCTGCCCACCCAACCGGCATTAGTTGCGCGCGCAACATCAAGAAGACCGGAGCGATCACATATGTGAGATAATCGACCAGGTTGTCCAGCAGGGCGCCGTCGAATTGAGGGATCAGTTGCTGGAGCCGCAAGCCGCGGGCAAGCGGCCCGTCGCTGGAGTCGATAACGGTCGCCAGCGCCATCGCGACAAACGCGGCGCGAAAGCGGCCGGTGGCGGAAAATTCGATCGCCAGTAGCCCCAGCATGGCGCCTGACGCGGTATAGCCGTGGACCGCCCAGCCCAGGGCGCGATAAATCGGATGGCATAAGTCGTCAGCATCCCTCATGAAGCTCGATTGCCCCGCTCTGGCTGCTAGCTAGCGGCTACCCCACCGGTGCTCGCGCTTGTACTCTTTTATCCCAAAGCGCGAGTAATTGCAGACCGCGCGCCCACAAATGTCCGATCGTCTCCCCCTGAATCCAGAAGCAGAGGAGATGTAAGCGCTGGCTTGACCGCTCGCTTATCGCCCCCGAATTGGCGCAAGATGACGCTCATGAGTCCCACCCGACGCCAAGCGTGGAAGATTCTCCTCGGCCTGACCGTGATCCAGCTATTCATGTTCGGTCCGACCTCGGGCACGATGGGAGTGTTCATCCTTCCTTTTATCCGGGAGTTCGGCTGGAGCCACGAACAGGCCTCGCGAATCGCCACCGCCTACGCCTTATCGATGGGCGCAGCAGCGCTGGGCTCGGGCTGGCTGCTGGATCACATCTCGGCCCGTTGGGTAGTGGCATTGGGGATTCTATCCGCCGCCACCGGCTGTCTGCTTGGCAGCCATATACATGCGCTCACGCCATTGGTCCTGTGCTACGCGATGATGGGAGTGGGCGCCTCATTTGCCGCCTGGGTTCCGATTTATGTCCTGGGCACGAGCTGGTTTCCCAACCAGCGCGCGATGGCGATTGGAATTGCCGGGATGGGCGTGGCGATCGGGATGGCGCTGGCCCCGCGCATTCTGACCGCAATCATCGCTCATACCGGATGGCGTATCGCGATGCGGGCGGTGGCCGTGCCGATGCTGTTGGTGGCGCTGCCGGTCGACCTGCTTCTGATCAGCGGCCGGCCGGCCGGTGAGATCGCCACCCGCGACCGACCCGCGCACGAACTGCCCGGCTTGGATCTGGGCCCAGCGCTGCGCACCTCCGCTTATTGGCTGGTGGTAGCAGTCGCCTTTTTCAGCGCGCTGGGCCAAGGGGCCGGCTATGTACACGCAATTCCCTTCCTGGTCGGCAGCGGCTATACGGCCGGCGCCGCCGCCAGCATCTTCGGCGTCCAAGCCTTTCTCTCCGGAGTCGGGCTAATCCTGGCCGGCGCGCTGGCCGACCGTTACGGCCCCAAGCTGATGACCGCGCTGACCTTGACCCTGCTCGCGCTGGGCCTACTCAGCATCCTGGCTGTGCGCGATCCGCATTGGCGTCTGGCGGCGACACTGGCTTATATCGTCCTGTGGGGGTTGGACATGGGCTACCGCGGCGTACTACCGGTACTGATGCTGGAAGCGCTGGGGCCTCGGCGCTTCGCCACCCTCAGCGGTGGCTTCTCGTGCGCCGATGCGCTGGGACACGCCAGCGGCCCGATTATCGCCGGCCTGCTCTTTGACTTGACCCGCAGCTATACTCTGGCCTTCGAACTGGCAGGTGGCGTAATTCTGTTGTCCGCCCTCCTCAGCACGCTGGTTTTTCCCGCCAAATGGCGCGCCAGCGCTTCGCCGGCGGTCGATCTGGCAGTTAAGACCGGCTAGGCAAATCCGGCTTCAGGCTACCGGGAACGAGACAAAGCATTTGTCGGATTGGAAAATGTAGGTCTCGATATAGTCATGCACCCGGGGCGTCAGCCCCAGCTCCGCCATCGCCCCGGCCAACACCATCCAGTTAAGCATCTCGTGCTGACCCGCCCGCTCGATCTGGGCGATAGAGCGGGTGCGCCAAAACTCGTAATCGCCGCGCGACAATGCCTCCAGCATCAGGCGGTCGGCCTCGTAGTCGGGCAGCACCCAGCCATTGGTGGGAGTCAGAAAGCAATGCGACCAGCTCGATGACGCAATCAAGGCGACCCGATAAGGGCTTTCGCGCAGCGTTTGGGCCAGCTTGGCGCCCACTTCCATGCACAATGCCGGGGCCGGGCCGGGTGGGTCGGGCTGACTTTCCTCGCTCGCTTCCTTGAACAGATGAGCCCAGCCGCCATGAGATTGGATCACCACGCTGCCGTAGCAATTGACGTCAAAGGGAACGACCGGGTAGGGGAAGCCGCGGCGGTCGCAATCCAGGTAAAGCAGGGTGTTGGTGAAGGCGTGAGCCAGGCCGGGATGGTGCAGCGGGCGATAGGCATAGGGCATCGCGATCCCGCGCCGCAGCAGACCGGTGGTAAGGTATTTGGCCCCCTCGCGATGGCCATGGAGGGGCATGCTCCAAGCGTCGGGCTCACCCCAGTAATTCTTCTGCTTATAAGTGCCACCACGCAGCCAGGGGCGCAGGGCAAAATCGTCATCCAGCCCCAGAATGCAGAAGGGCGGGATGATATCGTCGCGAAAGTTTTCGTACTGGTCGTCGCCGAAAATTACCACGAAGTCCGGAGCAAAATCGTCGATTTGGCGCCGGATGCGGCGAAAATTCTCCCACATCCGCGCCCGGTAGCGGCGCCCCGCGCTCAGCCCCTCGTCCTCGCCCATCTCGGCCGCCATCGGGGCCGGCCAATTCCGGCGATCCTTGTAGCGGTGATCGATAAGGGGCGCGGAGAGGATGTGCTTGAATAGCCACAGCATCCCCTCATCCGCCACCGTCAAGGAGGGGTAGTGGGTCACTCCCAATCCGAGAATCTCACCCATTGCGCGGCCTCCCACGACCGCCTCGCCGGCAAGGCGGTCGATATGGCAATACCAGTCGATATGGCAATACCAGAATAATGCCGCTGTTGGCAAAAACCTTTACCGGGGAGAGCCGGCGAAAGCGGCGTGAAGAAGGGCTGCTGCCGTTATTAAATTTGCCCTCTCGGTGGTAGACTGCGGACAAATGGCGCCGGACTGGGCAGCAGGATTGGAAAGCACAGGCGGACACGACAAAATCAAATCCGAGGATAGGCCGCATTAAACCAGCGAGGAGAAATCAAATGGCCAACGAGCAAGGCAAATACGATGTCGGCGGCGTCCTGATGGATAGACCGTTCAAGATTCGCCGCCTGGGCCACTTCGGCATCAACTTAGGCGATCTGGATGCTGGGCGCCACTTCTACAGCGAGCTGCTCGGCTTTCGGGTCAGCGACGTGATCGACCTGAGCCAATCGCCACGCGCTCAGCAGCTAGGTGCAGTCAAAGACCCACGCCTGATTTTCACTACCTATGGCACCGACCACCACGCCTTCGTCATCGGGCATCATTCCCTGATGGGCGACGCGCGCTATCCCGAGGTCAACACCAATCAGATCACCTGGCAGTTGGGAACCCTCAACGAGGTAGTGCAGGCCATCGATTACCTGCGGAAGCGCGAAGTTCCGGTAGTGCGCACCGGGCGCGACATGCCCGGCAGCAACTGGCACGTTTACATGAAGGATCCCGACGGCCACACCATCGAGCTGTATTACGGAATGGAGCAGGTGGGCTGGAACCTGCAAAGCAAGCCGCGCGAGATGTATTACCGGCGCTTCAACGAGACCCCGCAATTGCCGCAAATCGGCGAAGAAATCGAGCTGGAGGAAGCCTACCAAAAAGGCATCAATCCGCTCTCCGGCCAGCGTTTGGCCGACAGCGGCGAGCGCAAATATAACGTCGGCGGCGTGCTTCTGCCCCGCCCCTTCAAGATCACCCGAATCGGACCGGTGGGGCTGTTTGTCAAGGATTTGGCCGCGGCCGAGGCCTTCTATAGCGACATTTTAGGCTTCATCCGAACCGAAGAGGTCAATTTCAAAGGGCGGCGATGCGTTTTCATGCGCAATGGCACCGAGCATCACAGCCTGGGACTGTTTCCGGTGGAGCTGCGTGCTGGGTTCAACCTCAACCCGCGCGGCAGCCTGATGAGCTTCGGATGCGAAGTCGGCAGCTACGAGCAGTTGCGCAACGCGGTGCGGTTCCTCAAGGAACAGGGCGTACATTTCAACGACACCATTCCACCCGATCTCTATCCGGGGATCGATTACGCCGCCCATGCGTTGGATCCCGAGGGCAACTGCATCCAACTTTACTACTACATGGAGCAGATCGGATGGGACGGCAAGCCACGCCCCAAAGAACTGCGCCGTCCGGTGGCGTCCAATTGGCCGGACCACCTGGAAGCGCTGTCCGACACCTACCTGGACCAGACTTTTCAGGGTCCGTTGGGCTGAACTTGAGCGGTGTGCGGCGCAAACGGTTGCACTTCGCGCCGCACACCGCTCATAATTCAGGGGCGCGTCCCGCAGGATTCCAGGCACGTCTCCCGAAGCCGGGGCGAGCTCGTGGCAACCCCCGCCGACGCTTAGCGCCGGCTTAGCGTTCGAGGTACGACGATGAAAAAGAAAGCCACGGCCATGCCGCCGCGCCCCGCCCCCAAGGCTAAAGCCAAGAGCGGGAGCAAACGTCCCGGCAAAATCACCACGGCGCGACGCGCCGTTCGTCGCCCCAGTCGCGCTCCCGCGCCGAGCGCGGCCAACAGCGCCCTTACCGAGGCGGTGGCCAGCCTCGCAGCGATTGCTGCGGAATTGCGCCAAGCGCTCGAAGCGCTGCGCGAGCTGATCGCGCTGAGCCGCACGCCCGCCGGGGCAAACGCGCAGGTGGGCGAAAGCGAAGTCAGTGCTGTGGTGATTACCGACGAGGAAGCCTAGCGGGGGAGAAAGTCTCCCAACTAACCCCCACGCTATTATCTCGCCCGGTCAGGGGAAAAAGATTGAGGATGCAAGGCTACTGTCATGCAGCCTGCTGCCTTTCAAGCAGCAGGCCGATCCGGCCCAAAGCAATCAGGAGCAGCGCTCTCCCATCGGTAGCCCATCTCGTGAACCTCGGGAGCCCCATGTTTCTTCCACTCTCGTATTGATTCTTCCCTGGCGCGCTTGTCGATGCTCGCGCCGGCTCAAAGGGGGGCGCGGCCTCAACAAGAGATGGAGAGCGCGACGCCTACTCGACCCACGAAATAGCCGATGCAATTTGCCATCATGATCGATAGCCACATCGACAAGTGGCCGCTGATTCGCCACGCCGAAGAGCTTGGCTACGATCGAGCCTATGTCCCGGACTCAGAGATGATTTGGTCGGATTGCTATGCAATCCTCGCGCTAGCCGCGGCCAACACCCGGCGCATCGCCCTGGGCACCGGGGTTTCCAACCCGGGCTCGCGCCTGGCTCCAGTCACTGCATGCGCAATCGCGACTATCAACCGGATAGCTCCCGGCCGGGTCTTTCTAGGGCTAGGGACGGGCCACACTTCGATGCGCCTGGTGGGGCGGCCTCCGGCAAGCTTAGCCAGTTTGCGTGAATACGTCCGGGTCGTGCGCGCGCTGCTCGACGGTGAGGAGGTCGATTACCCCTATCAGGGCGAACCACGTCTAATAAAATTCATGCATCGCGACCGCGCCTATCTCGATCTCGATCATCGCATTCCGATTTATATTGCCGCCAATGCCGCGCAGGCCACTGAGTTGGCCGGAGAAATCGCCGACGGTTGGATTACTCACACGATCGCTCCGGCCGTGGGCGCGGCTGGTTTGCGACGATTGCAAGATGGAGCGCGTCGGGGTGCCCGCTCACTGCCGGCTGCTTTTCATACCACCTTTCAAACCACCACTTGCGTCCTGCGCCCGGGCGAAAGTTTGCGCTCGGAGCGGGTGATCGATCGGACCGGGGCGCATGTCGCCTGCGTTTTGCATATTGCCTGGGAGCTGTGGAACAAGAGCGGGCGCCGGGATGAAACCGTCCCCCCCTTCTTCGCCTCCATTTGGGAGGAATACGTCGCTCATGTCGAGCACATGAGCCTGCCCGCGGTCGCGCGCTTTCGCCAAATTCACGAAGGCCACTGCACGTTCGTGACCGCGCGGGAGCGCCGCTTCATCACTCCCGAAGCGATCGCGGCGATTTGCCTGGTGGGCAGCGCCGAGGAAATCATCGATCGAATCCGAGCAATGGAGCAAATCGGCTTTGCCGAGCTTCATCTCTATCCGCCGGCAGATTGCGACCGCGCCGTGTTCGAGGAATTCGCCCGGCTCATTATGCCCGCTTTCAAGTAGCTTGCGCCACTGCCACGCGGATTGGACCATTCCGACTGGACTGGGGACACCGGAGCAGGACAATATTTAGTATGCAATTCAGCGTTACTTTGGACACCCACATCGATAAATGGCCGCTTGCACGCTACGCTGAGGAGCTGGGCTTTGACCGCGTAGCGATTCCGGATTCGGAAATGATCTGGTCCGATCCCTATGCCACCCTGGCGCTAATAGCTGCCAACACCAGTCGCATTTTGATCGGCACCGGCATCACATCGCCCGCTTTGCGCATCGCGCCGGTATCGGCCTGCGCGATCGCGACTATCAATCGGCTGGCGCCGGGACGGGTCTTTTTCGGAATCAGCACCGGCCATACCTCTGTGCGGCTGATCGGGCGCAAGCCATCCTCATTGGCGACGCTGCGCGAATACGTGCGGGTAGTACGAGGACTGCTCAATGGCGAAGAGGTGAATTATCCCTACAAGGGCGAACCCCGACTGATCAAGTTCATGCATCTGGATCGCCATTACATCAATCTGGAAAATCGGATTCCGATCCTGATCGCGGCCAACGGCAGCAAGGCTATCCGCCTGGCCGGCGAATTAGCCGACGGCTGGACCACCTCAACCAAGAATCCCGAAATCGGGCGCCATCATATCGCCGAATTGCGCGCGGGCGCCCAGGCTGCCGGCCGCCAACTTCCCGACGATTTCTATTTCAGCTTTCAGACCTGTGCCTGCGTCCTGCGCCCGGGCGAGAGTTTGTCCTCCGAGCGGGTTATCAACGAGACCGGTTCCTACGTCACCTGCATTTTGCATCAGACCTATGAAGTCTGGGAGGCCTCCGGACATAAGGAGGAGGTCGTGCCGCCCTTCTTTCGCGCTCAATGGGATGATTATCTCAAGCGGGTAGCCAACTTCAGTTTGCCGCCCCAGGCCCGCTTTCGGCAGATTCACGACGGCCACTGCACTTTTTTACAGCCCGAGGAGCGGCGCTTTGTCACCCCCGAGGCAATTCGCGGCACCTGCCTGGCGGGTGAGCCCGACGAAATCATCTCTCACATTCGCGCGATGGAAAAGGTGGGCTTCAGTGGCTTAAACCTGCTGCCCGCGGCCGACTATCAGCGCGAGGTCTTCCGCGATTTCGCCGAGCAGATCATTCCCGCTTTTCGCTGATAGCACACGCGACCCCTGGCGTTCGAGCGCTCCCAGTACAATGGCGGACTAATGCAAGACCGCGTTGGCAATCCGTTCCGCGATGAGCTTTTTGGCCGCTTCGAGGTCGTCGCCGGGATGGACCACCGCAAGCACTGTGAAGTCGCCTGTGCCGTTACCCAGCACCGCGTGGGCGACCAAAGCGGTATCGTAGGTCTGCGGCTGGTCCCCCACCTCGGGCTTGTAGATCTGCGAGCCCACATAGCGCGGCAGCTCGGTAAATCCGCCCGAGCTGTCAGGCGGATTGCTGAGCTGATAAATCTGCTGGACGGTGGTGGGCGGCCCTTGCGTCATCATGCCATTGCTCATCAAGCTGTTGCCCTGGCTCAAGTACTCCTGAATCGATTTCGACACCGGTTCCTGTGGAGTTGGGCCGGCCGCCGCTTCGTCGGTCAACGGCACCCATCCCGCCGCCCGCAGCAAGGCCGCCGTTGCCCTTACCCCTGGTGCCACCGCATCGGGCGACAGGTCGGGGGTCAACTGGCGCGAAACCAGGGTCACGGTCAAGGCCACATCGGGGCCCGGTTTGCTCTCCCGACGGCGCTGGGCATTGAAATCCTCGCTGAGGGTGTCATGAATCGTAGGATCGGTAGCGATTACCACGATCGAACTATTGGGGGCAGTGGTCAGCGAACCGGCCGATTTGATGGTTGTGGCCGACGCCAACGTCGGCACCAGCATCGCCATCAACAGCATTGCCAATAAGCTCACATATTTTATCTAATGGCGTCCCGCACGCGCTTTCAAGGGGGGACAACCCTTCCTTTCGCGTCCGAGACATGAAGCAAAAGATCGTGGAACAACCTATCGTCGGATTTCATCGGGACGAACACGGCGACTGGGTCGCCGATTTGGCCTGCGGACATACCCAACACGTGCGCCATCGACCGCCGTGGCAGCTACGCCCCTGGGTGGTCACCGCAGCCGGCCGCAAAAGCCGGCTGGACGCCCGCCTAAATTGCAAACGATGCGACGAGACAACCAGCGGCTAGGCGCGCGGAAATTCGCGAAAATTGAGCGCAGCCGAGCTAATGGAATAGCGTCGATGGGTAGGGGGCGGCCCATCGGCAAACAGTTGGCCTACAAAGGCGTCGCATTCCACGCATAGGACTGCCGGATGTCGTACCCCTGACGAAGCCCTGAGCCTGACGTTTTCGGTCGCCACCGGTGCCCAGAAGCTGGCCCATCCGGTTCCGGCCTCGTACTTAGTCTGGGAACTGAACAGGGTATTGGCACAGCACACGCAAGTGTAGAGTCCGCGCCCGCGAAAGCTGGCAAACTGGCCCGCGAACGGCCGCTCCATCACCCCGCGCCGGGTCACCCAGTACTGCTCGGGGGTCAGCAGGCGCCGCCATTGGGCATCGCTTTTGATCACTTTGGGCACCGCTGCTTCCCCCGTCGGCTCGCCGTCGGGGCTGAATCGGACCACCGTCACGAGGTTCGTCGGTTCGGAAGAAACCAATTGATTGGTCGGATTGGCACCGCCCAGATGCCACCAAGCCGGAAGCAGCCAAATAGCACCCAACAGGCGGCGCCGCGGAATCGCATTACCTGTCTTCGCCCCAGCCCCGTTGCTATGTTCGGCGCGCAAAGTCCAGCCACCTCTTGGCCCCAAAGATTATACCAACCGGGCGATGGCCAGCCACCGGCTTGACTTGCACCGTAAAGCGGGCGCACTGTCCCTGCCATATCGAAGCGATCCCAGCGCTCCCGGCTGATCTTCTGGAGATGCCATGACCACGCAACGGCGCGGACAAATGATCGTGGCAACGCTGTTTTTGAGCATGCTCTTTATCATCGGAGGCACGTTCGGAACCGCCGGCGTGTTTTTTACCCCATTGCTCAAATACCTGGGCGTGAGCCGCGCCAAATTATCGGTGATCCCAGTGCTGGCCAGCGCCGGCGGGGTGATTTTCTCTCCGATCGTAGGTTGGTTGCTGGATAGAATCGAAGCTCGATGGCTGGTCGGGGCCGGCGCCGGGCTGGCGGCCCTGGCTCTGTTGATGGCTAGCCAGGCCCATTCCTACCAAACCCTGGTGTACTCCAGCCTGCTGCTATCGCTGGGAATGACGGCTGCCACCACCGTCCCCGGCGGCACGGTACTGGCCAATTGGTTTCGCCAGCGGCGCGGACTGGCGATGGGAATCACCTGGACCGGGATGCCGGTGGGCGCGGCTCTGATGTTGCAACTTTCAAGCTATGTTATACGCCACGAGAGCTGGCGCTGGGCTTACGCCGTACTGGCCCTGCCGATGCTTCTGGTCGTGATGCCGATGGGGTTGATCTTCGTGCGCAGCCGGCCGCCCGAACTTGCTCCCGACGAGGGCGCGTACCGCCAGGCCGCTCAGTTGCCGGGCCTCCAGGTCAGCCAGGCACTGGGCGGCCGTTCGTTCTGGCTGCTGGGCTGGATGTGTTTTGCCTACGCTTTTAGCGCGGGCGCGGTGACAATTCACGTCCCGCCCTATCTGATTGAGTTGGGCACAACGCCAGCGCGCGCAGCCGGAGTGCTCAGTGCGATGTTCGCGGTCGATGCGCTATGTAAGCCGTTTTTCGGCGCGCTAGCCGATCTCATCGGGCCTCGTCGCACCTTGACCATGGTCTATTCGATGATGAGTCTGGGCTGTCTGTCGCTGGTCTATGCGGCCGGAGCGTGGTCGATGGTATTGTTCGTCGTGGTTTACGGTATCGGGGTGGGCGCGCCCGTGGCCCTGACCCCGATGCTGGGGGCCGAAGTCTTCGGCCTCAAGCGCTTTGGTACCCTATGGGGCCTGGTAGGAACCTTCACGATGCTGGCCCAGGCGGTCGGACCGATTGGGGCCGGACGCATCTTTGACCTGTACGCCAGCTATCGCCCAGCTTTTGCGATCTGCTTCGTACTTCTGGCGTTGGCCGCATTGGCGCCGCTGGCCTGCGTCAGCCTGCTTCCCACCCCAGCGGCGACGCCGCAGCCGGCTGTGGTCGGTTGATAGCCAGCAACCGCATTTGCCGGCGCTCTAAGCGGCCGGGCAAAAGCCTCCGCGCCCTGCTCCCGCGGTTTCCACTCCTCCCGCTCCGGCAGAGAAGAAGTCTCGCCGTCTGTTGTGCAAGAAGCGGCGCGCGCTACCCGCCCAGTTATTAGAGTGAGATTCGCCGCGCTAATGGGGGCGGATGGTCAAGACCGGGCAGGAAGCCCCGCGCACCACCGCCTCGGTAACGCTGCCCAGCAACAGATGGCTCAGGCCTTTGCGCCCGTGGGTGGCCAGCACGATCAGGTCGGCGCCATACTCGGCTGCCCGTTTGAGGATCGCGGCTACCGGCTCGCCACTGCGAACGTCGGTTTCGTAATCCACTCGGCCCGCCAGTTTTTGCTCGGCCAGTTGCCTGATTTTGTCGCGGTTGGCCAGCTCCCAGTAGGGGTATTCCTCGATCCCGGAGGCGGCCACTTCGGTTGCACCCAGCGGAATCGCGGCCACGTTAAAAACCAAAATGCGGCTATTCATCCGCTGGGCCAGGTGGGCCGCGAAATCCAAGGCGTGGAAAGAATGGTCGAGGTCAACCGGACAGAGAATTTTGGTGAAGATAGCGTCCATCTTAGTCCTCGACCTTTGCGCAGCGCAGCTTGAGGCTGGTCAAGATCCACAGGCCCCCGGCAAAAATCCACGTGCCGAAAGCGGTACCCCAGGCAAACCAGGAAAAGCCATTGAGCAAGGCCAATACGAAGATCAAATAAGCGAAGTCTCGCCCCGCCACCCGCTCGACCAGCTCAATCCAGCGCTTGAATTGTTCCTTGCTGAGCGAGACCGCGCGATTGACCGAAATTGCACAAAAACCGAACCCTCCCAGCAAAATGGCCAGCAGGTAGAAATAAGCCTGGTTACCGCTGCCTCGATAACAGCCCACCAGCAAGCCGATGAAGATCGCCACCTCGACCAGATTGTCGGTAAGCACGTCCAAGCGGCGGCCAGCTTCCGACTCCGTCATCTTGAGCCGCGCCAGCTCGCCATCCACACCGTCCAAGGTCACCGACACCAAAAGCAGCAACCCGCCTCCTACCCGATACCAGTAAGAGGTCGAAGCCACCAGCGTCGCGATCAGTAGTCCCAATGCGGTGTTGAACCAAGTCACCTGGTTGGGCGTGATGGGGGTAGCAGCCAGGCGACGGCTGATGCGCCAGGAAAGACGGCGATCCAGCCAGCGCGCCATGAAGCCGTCGGTATGCGCGGTTTCCAGTCGCATCGCGCGCGCCAACCGCAACTCGGCCTCGCTCTTGGACTCCCGGCCATCCATCGCGTAGGGCAGGTCTGCGCCGATCGAGCCAGGGCGGTGGGAGGTCGCGTGCCGGCGGTCCAGCAAATCCGTCAACGGGCCAGCGCACAGCTGCGCCTCTGCCGCACCCGCGCCAACCGCCAGCGCTACGACCTGACCGGGCTGCGCGCGCTGGAGCGCCAGCAAGCGGGCTAGATGAGAGGCCGCGAAGACCAGGTTGCCACAAACCATCACACAGGCGGTATTGGCAGGGAGACCGGGCACCCCGTTTTTGCCGATTTCTACCAGCAGGAGCCCTGGATCGGCCGCGAATTGGCCGGCTGCCTCGCGCATCAAACCCCGTTTATTGGGATCGCAGTCGACCACGAAGCGTGAGATTCCTGCGCGCTGGCAGTTCAACAGAATTCGCTCCAGTAGGGGGCGACCGTAGATCTCAGTTGCAGCCTGCGACAAACCAAGGATCACAACCGTCGCCGGCGCCGTTGGCACCGGTGTGACCTCGGGCCGCGCCGCCCAAGCCTGACCACCCTGCGACCGCACCTGCATACCCGCGCTCATCCGCGTAGGTCTCGTAACATAGAATTGCTAAGATTACTGATATTCATGCCAACAAGCCAGAGCGCAGCTGTGTCAAGCGATACCGTCGGGCCCGTCAGCGCATCCGCCGCGCCAACTCGGCGCATCGATCCAGGAGCGGGAAAATTTCGTCGGCGCCTGCACTGGGCAGACGAAAGAGAAAATTGTCCAGGCCCAGTTCAATCAACGGCTCAAGCTGCTCGCGCGCCGGGGCCAACCCCGCTACCACCACCTTGAGCTCGCTGGGGTCACGACCGATGCGCTCGGCACTCTCGCGCAACAGCTTCAGGCCGCCCGCTAGATCGGCACGCGCGGCGGTGGGCATCCAGCCGTCGTAGGGAGGCCGTGCGGCGCGGGCGATAAAACGCGGATCGCGCACACCCAACAAGATGGGCGGACCGCCGGGCTGGACCGGTTTAGGATTGGAGATAAGCGGTGGAAAGCGCACTAACGCGCCCTCGAAGGTCGCCTTCTCATGGGTCCAGATTTCGCGCAAGGCCATCAGCTTCTCGCGCATCATGCGCCAGCGCGAATGGGGCGCCACGCCGTGGTCGGCGTTCTCCTCGCGCAAACCGCCCACCCCGACCCCAAGCAAGACGCGTCCTTTGGACATTACGTCCAAGGTTGCGATCGCCTTGGCCAGAGTGATGGGATCATGCTCGACCGCCAACAGTACGCAAGTGCCCAATTTGATCCGGCTGGTGACCGGGATGGCAGCTGCGATTCCCATCAAAGGGTCCAAGGTGCGGAAGTAGTCCTCGGGCAACGGGCTGGGAGTAGTATGTTGCACGGGAATATGGGTATGCTCGGAGAACAGCAGCGCATCCAAACCGCGTGCCTCCACCGCCTGCGCCACCTCGGACGAGCGCAGCGTGCGGTCGGTTAGCATTATATTGGCGCCGAAACTCAACATCGCCTTCTAATCCTTTCCCGCTGGAGAGGGCCTTTCGCTCCATCCAGGCACGGCGAAACGCGGTCCAAACAGTCGATAACCTTTGACCTTTGGCATCGCCTGACTCTTAGCATCAGCACAGCGCTGGTGCCATTGCGCAGGCGAGTCTGTCCGTTGTCCTAAGACTCAATTTTAGTTCGTGCCCGGTCGGGTGCCAGCTATGCTCTTTAGTTGAGGTACCCCCCATAGAAACATGCGAGGTCGTAGTCGTAACCGGAGCCTCGGCCTGAGTGGGCCGGGCGGTAGTGCGCCGGTTCGCCAGGCCTGGAATACGAATAGGCTTGCTGGCACGTGGGCGCCAGGGGCTGGAGGGGGACCTCAGGAGGTCCTGGCAACCGGCGGGCAGGCACTGGCAATTTCGACCGAGGTCGCCAATCACCACGGTTGCAAGCGCGGCGGTTCAAGTGGAACAGGAATTGGGGCCCATCGATATTTGGATCAACGATGCGACTAGTCGATGCCGAAGCGCTTGCGCTTGCGCCACAAGGTCGAAGTGTTGATCCCTAAACGCGCCGCGGCGTCCTCCAGCGTTGGGGCTTCGGCCAGCACCCGCACAATATGCTCGCGCTCCAATTCCTCCAGGCTGCCGGTGGGCGCGGGCCCCTCGCCTTGGTCGCGAAACAGGGTGTCGGGTAGGCAGTCGGGTGTGATTTCCTCGCCGCGGGCGAAGATGACCGCCCGCTCCATCGCGTTGCGCAACTCGCGCACGTTACCCGGCCAGCGATAGCGCGCCAGCGCGGCTTGGGCCTCGGCGCTCAACCGTGGTGGGCTGCGATGATTGCGGCCGGCGGCGGCAGCTAGCAGGGCCTGCGCCAGCACCATCAACTCCTCCTTGCGTTCGCGTAAGGGCGGCACCTGCAGCGCGACCACATTGAGGCGATAGTACAGATCCTCGCGGAAGCGATGGGCCGCGACTTCAGCCGCCAGGTCGCGGTT
>DATGLK010000090.1 GCA_035294265.1 Candidatus Binataceae bacterium | reverse complement strand
GGCTGCCTTCGGCCATTAGAAAACCGCGCGCGTTGGTATCGGAGTTGATGTATAGGACGGCCTTCTGGCGCAATTCGGCGGCGTGGGTTTCGCCCCATTCGGTCGATCCCAAGAGCATCGGCTCCTCGCCATCCCAGCTCGCATAGACAATCGTCCGCTTGGGACGCCATCCCTGCTTGACCAAGGCACCGATCGCCTGAGCTTCGGCCAATAATGCGACCTGACCCGACATCGGATCGCTGGCGCCGAACACCCAAGCGTCATGGTGATTACCGCGAATCACCCATTGGTTCGGATAGTAGGCGCCCGGCATGACCGCGATCACGTCGTAGATGGGCTTGAGGCTCCAGTCGGACTTGACCGCCAAGTGAATTTTGGCCGGGCCAGGGCCGACATGATAGGTAATTCCCAGCGCGCCGCGCCAATTGGCCGGCGCTGGCGGCCCGCCCAACTGGGAGAGCAGCACCTGAGCGTCGGCGTAGGAGATCGGCAAAGTAGGAATTTTCAGAATAGTGGTGGCCTGGGAGATCTGCAGGCGCTTGGCATTGCGTGTCGCCCCGATTCCTGGAGTGAGAGGATCGCCGGGATATAGCGCCATGTCGCTGACCGAGCCGCGCTGAATGCCGCGCGCCGGTCGCATCGGCCCGGCAGGATAAGTGCGGGCGTCGGCGTAGCCGTCCTGCTGAGGGTCGGAATATATAATGCAGCCAAGCGCTCCGTGATCCTGGGCGAGCTTTGGCTTCAAACCGCGCCATCCTTCGCCATAGCGTGCGATAGCGATCTTGCCTTTGACGCTGATACCCATGCGCTGCAGCCGTTCGTAGTCCTGGGGCATCCCGTAATTGACATAAACCAGCTCCGCCGTGACGTCACCGTCGCCTTGATAGACGGCATAAGCGTGCAACGCGGGCTGGGTCGCGGTCGCGCTGGTATCCCCCGGGATGGGGGGCTCCTGCAAGGTGGCCTTGAAGGGGATGGGCGCCACCATCTCCAGGGTTTCGCTTTTGGGAGTCGGATAGAGCACCCAGAAGGTTTCAATGTGCGCGTTCCAACCCCAGCTCTTGAACCAAGCCAGGATTTGCTGGGCGTTTTGCTTGTCGTGCGGGGAGCCGACGTGATTGGGCTCGGCCGTCAGTGGTTTCATCCAGGCGCGCAGATCGCTCGGGTGGATCTGCGCATCCAGACGATGTTCCAAGACAAGTTCGCCGCTGTCCGCTGAGGAGTTGGCCGTCGCTCCGCCTGCCAAGGCCACACCAAGCAAAACCGCGGCCGCTATCAGAATATTGCGCATGTACCGCATTACCCTCCGGAAGCTTGCTGGTAAATTCGCATCGCCAGCGTGCGCTTGCAAGCCGCTGGACTTTGGCATGGCGGCGAATTACCATACCGGGGAGGGTATCAAGAATTAAGGTTGAGACGGTCATGGCCCATACCGTCAAGGAAAAGATCAAGCTGTTGAATCGAGTGCGCCGGGTACGCGGTCAGGTGGAGGCGCTGGAGCGCGCGGTAGAGGAAGAAAAAGGCTGTGCCGCCGTCCTCCATCTGGTAGTTGCGGCGCGCGGGGCAATGAACAGCCTGATGGCGGAGATAATCGAGGATCATATCAGGATGCATGTGGTCGATCCCGATCGCGAGCGCGGTGCGCGGGCCAAGGGCGCCGAAGAACTCATTGAGATCGTTCAAGCCTATTTGAAGTAGCGCCCAACCTCCTTCATGGAAGAGCAAGGCGTAGCGAAAAGCTCGGTTCTGATCGATCGGACCCAAGCCGAAGCCCTCGCCGCGGCGCCCGAGCCGGGCGAAGGAGAGCACCCCTTCCGCCGGGTCGAGGCCGCGCGTATCGTCTTGGTGGCGCTGGCCGCGACGGCGTTGTGGTTTGGCGCATGGGAACCGTTGCCACGGTTCAGCCTGGTCGGCGCGCTAGGCATTGCGATCGGCGGTTGGCCGATCTTCAGGGAGGCGGCCGAGAACGCCGCCGCGCGGCGTATGACCATGGAACTTTCCATGAGCATCGCGATCCTCGCCGCTGCTGCGATCGGCCAGTTCTTCACCGCCCTTGTCATCACGCTGTTCGTATTGATTGCCGAGGTGCTCGAGCACATGACGGTCGCCCGTGGCCGCCGCGCTATCAAAGACCTGATGGAATCGCTGCCACGGGCGGTGCTTGTGCGCCGTGCCGATGGCCTGCGCGAGGTGGCCAGCGAGCAGTTACGCGACGGCGATTGCGTCCTGGTCAATCCGGGCGGGCTGCTGCCCGTGGACGGAGTCGTGATCGGCGGCCATTCATTCGTGGACCAGGCGCGCATTACGGGCGAGTCGATGCCGGTGGAGAAGCTTCCTGGCGGCCAAGTGTATGCGGGTACGATCAACCAATCCGGGGTGCTGGAGATCCGGGTGGTGAGGGTCGGGCGCGACACCAGTTACGGCAGGATAATTGAAGCGGTCGAGCATGCCGAACGTTCGCGCGCACCGGTACAACAGCTGGCGGATCGGCTGGCCGGCTATTTGGTCTATTTCGCGCTAGCCGCCGCGGCGCTGACGTTCATCGGCACGCGCGACGCTCGCTCGACCATTTCCGTGATCATCGTCGCCGGCGCCTGCGGTATCGCAGCCGGTACGCCGCTGGCGATTCTGGGCGGCATCGGTCGCTCGGCCCGCCTGGGCGCAGTTATTAAAGGCGGTTTGCATCTGGAAACTTTGGGCCGAGTCGATACGGTTGTCCTCGATAAGACCGGCACGTTGACCTTTGGCCATGCGACGGTGCAGGCGGTGATCGCGGCAAAGGGCGTGGCGCAAGACGAAATTTTGCGGGCGGCGGCCGCGGCTGAAAGCCGCTCAGAGCATCCGCTGGGCAAGGCTATCGTTGAATATGCCATTGCCGCCAACTGTATGCCGCGCGAACCCGAGCGTTTCGACTACCTGCCTGGCCGAGGTATCGCGGCGGTGGTCGACGGCGATACGGTTCTAGTTGGCAATCGCGCAATGCTGATCGAGCATGCGATCGAGCTCCCAGCCGACTTCGCCCTCGACGCCCACAGCACGTCACAAGTATTCGTGGCCCGCAGGGGACGCCTGCTTGGCGCGATTGCGATCGCTGATAGCGTGCGCCCGGAGGCGCGCCGAGCGATCCGGGCCCTGGAAAACCTGGGTATCCGCAGCGTGTTGCTGACAGGCGACACCAAGCCCGCCGCTGAAGCCGTGGCGCGCGAACTTGTAATCGATCAGGTCGAAGCCGAGCTTTTACCCCAGATGAAGCTTGATCGCGTCAAGCGGTTAGTGGCCGCCGGCCGCGTGGTTGCGATGGTCGGCGACGGCGTTAACGACGCTCCCGCGCTGGCCCAGGCAAGCGTCGGGGTAGCGATGGGATCGGGTACCGACGTCGCCCGCGAGAGCGCCGACGTGGTACTGCTGGGCAACGACTTGGCGAAATTTGCCCAGACCGTCGCCATTGCACGATGGACTCGTCGAATCATCTGGTTCAATTTCGCAGGCACTATCGCAGTGGACCTAATTGGCATCTGCTTGGCGTCGGCTGGCCTGCTCAGCCCAGCCCTGGCGGCCTTGATTCACGTTACCTCGGAATTGGCTTTTATGCTCAATTCGGCGCGCTTATTGCCGCGCCGCCGCCGGCTGATGGTGAGCGACGCCGTTGCCGTCGCGAACCGCTCGGCGGACCCAGCGCCCTATCACGCTTAGGCAATCTCAAGACCATACTCCCACTGAACAGCGCTTTGCCGCGGTGAGGTTGACTCGCTTGACCTTGGACTACCCAAGCCGCTAACAAACATCTTCAAGGAAATCGCGCGGTCGGACCTGGACAGCTTACCTGCCTGGACAAGCGGCTTGACCGACGAATCGCGGCAAAGCGCCGCGGGAGGATGACCGAGATGAGATGGCCGATGGGGCGGACCCTGAGCGGGGTCGGCGCAACGGTGGGAGCGGGGGTAGTGCTGGCCTTGCTGATGGTGGGAGTGGGGTCGACGCCAGTGGTGGCACAGGGTCGCAAGCCGCAG
>DATGLK010000089.1 GCA_035294265.1 Candidatus Binataceae bacterium | reverse complement strand
AATTCCGCTATCGATTCTGGCAGGCGTTCTAGGGCTATATTTCTCCAACGCCACGATCAACATCATGACACTGGGCGGGTTTACTCTGGCGATCGGTCGATTGGTGGACGATTCCACCGTCGTGCTGGAGAACATCAATCGCCACCTGGCCGCGGGACAAGAACCTGAAGTGGCCGCGCGCGAAGGGGCCGAAGAGGTTACCTACGCGGTGCTAGCTTCCACTATTAGCACCATCGTGGTCTTCCTGCCGGTGGTATTTCTGTTCGGGGTAGCCAAGTATCTGTTCAGCGCGCTGGCCCTGGCGGTGGTGTTTTCGATGGCCGCCTCCTACGTGGTATCGATGTCGATCATCCCGCTTTACTGCGCGCGCTACCTGACCGCGGCCGACGTTCAGGAGGGCGACGAGCATCGCCGCGGCGTCCTGGCCGCCTTCGACCGCGCCTACGAACGCTTTGCTGAACGCTTTGCAATGGTGCTCAATCGAGTTTTGGATCACAAAGGCATTCTGATCGGCGGCGTGACGGTGCTGTTTGCAGGCTCGATGCTGTTATTTCCCACTTTGGGCCAGCGGTTGTTCCCACGCACCGACGCGGGCAAGTTTGTGATCGATATTCGCACCCCGGTGGGCACTCGCCTAGAGTTGACCGAGACCGCGGCCAAGCGGATCAACCGCATAATCCACGAGGTGATTCCGCCCAGCGACCTGAAAACCGTGGTTGCCAATTTGGGGGTGGTACCAAACGTCTCAGCGATTTACACCACGAACTCGGGGGAGGATACCGGCGAAATCATGGTCGCGCTTAACGAGGGACACAAGCTGCCGACCGCGTATTACGAACAAAAGCTCAGAGTAAGATTGGCTCAGGAGATGCCCGAGGTCGGAACCTTTTTCGTTTCGGGAAGCATTATCGACGCCGTGCTGAATTTCGGCGCGCCGGCGCCAATCGACGTACAGCTCAGCGCCCCGATGACCGAGCCGTTCCCCGCGATATTCAAGTTTGCCAATCAGGTGCGCAGCAGGTTGCTTAAATTGCCGCAAGTGGAACAGTCGGAGATCAAAGAAATCTCCGAGTATCCTACCTTGATGGTTAACGTCAACCGGGCTCGTGCGGCACGACTGGGAGTAACCGAGCGGCAGGTGGTAACCAATCTGATCACCGCCATCGACAATAACGAAATGATTAAACCCTCTATCTGGATCGACCCGATCTCGGGCGACGATTATTATCTCAGCGTTCAGTATTTTGAAAAGGACATCGAATCGATGGAGGCGCTCAGAAACATTCCGGTGGGGCGCCGAGTGGATCCTTCTTCGGTGTATTTCAGTTCGTTCCAACCGCATGCCGGTGGACCATCGGCTGGCTATGGACACGAACAGTCGGTGCTACTGCGCGATGTTGCGACCCTCAGCGAGGCCACCTATCCCTCGGAGGCTGATCACTTTAATATCCAGCGGGTGGTGGATGTCCTGGTATCGCCCAAGAGTAGCGATCTGGGCGGCACGCTGCAGGCGGTTCAAGAAGTAGTTGGAGGTCTGAAGCTGCCCAAAAACATCAAGGTGTACTATCGGGGTTCGGTGGAAATAATGGAGCAGGCCTTTTCCAGTTTCAAAGGTGGCTTCATACTTGCGATCGTGGTGGTCTATCTCGTGGGTGTAGCCCAGGGGCGGTCGTGGCTGGATCCCTTTATCTTCTTGTTCTCGGTCCCAATGGGCCTGATCGGCGTGGTGTGGATGTTGTGGGCAACCAATACTACGGTCAATATAGAATCCCTAATGGGCGTGATCGTAATGATTGGAATAGTCATATCGAACGCCATCTTGCTGATCGACTTTGCCAACGCGCGCCGCGCCCAGGGGATGGAATTACGCCGTGCTGCGGTCGAGGCCGCGCGCATTCGGATGCGCCCGATTTTGATGACTGCGCTGGCTACGGTGGCTGGACTGCTTCCGGTGGCGATGAAGCTGGAAGCCGGCTCGGAAGCCTCGGCTCCGCTGGCACGCACGGTTATCGGCGGCCTTAGCGTTTCGACCATCATGACCCTTTTCCTGGTCCCTGCGCTGTGGGAGCTGTTTTATTCCTGGAAGAGAAACCAGGCGTAATTGGGTCAGAGCAGCGACTGAAAAGGCGGCAGCGTCGCAAGACTGCGCGTGTGCCACGCTTTAGGTGCCGGTGGGGCGGGGGGAGGGCCTGGCTTGTGCGTAACGACGGCCAGCTGCCCGGTGTCTACCCATCCGGCCATGCGATGGCGATTGGCCGTCGATTGGTGTCGTTGACGTCGCTATGCTCGTCGAACTAGTGTTGGGCTAAATCACGGGCAGCTGGAAAAGCCGATCCGTTCGATCAGTGTCAACCGGGTGCCTTTCGCCATTGGCAAGGCGGGGCCTGGCTTAACCAAGGCGATTCGCCCGCGGCCGTTAGGGCTACGGTCAGGAGGAAGTCGGGATGCTCACACACGAGGAGAATGACCTGTTGGTCAAGGTGGGGCCGGGAGCGCCGATGGGTGAATTCATGCGCGAGTATTGGATTCCCGCGGTGCGCTCCGAGAGCCTGCAGGCGGACGGCGCGCCCAAGCGGGTGCGAATCCTGGGAGAGAACTTCGTTGCTTTTCGCGCGACCGACGGCCGAGTAGGTTTCTTTGATGAAGGCTGCCCCCATCGCTGCACTTCGCTGGCGCTGGCCCGCAACGAAGACAACGCGCTGACCTGTATCTTTCACGGCTGGAAGATCGACGTCTCGGGTAAAGTGGTGGAAGTACCCTCCGAACCGCCCGAGCGGCGCGCCGAGTTCGCGGCCAAGGTACGGGTGCGCCATTACCCGGTGCGCGAGGCTGCCAACACGGTATGGGTCTATCTGGGCAAGCGCGATCCGGCGCCCAATTTCGTTGATTTCGAATTCAATCGCCTACCTGTCAACCAGGTCGCGGTCTCCAAGGCCATTCTGCACTGCAGTTGGTTGCAGGCGATGGAGACAACGATCGATTCCTCCCATCTGGGCGTGCTGCACTCCTTCTGGCTCAAGAACAATCAGGCCAACACCGGTACTCCGCTGGCGACCTACAACAACGGCCCCATCTACGACTACATTATGCAGCCCTATGGCTTTCGCGAGGCGGCATTGCGCGATTTGTTCGATGGTACCGTTTACACTCGTATTCGCGAAGTAGTGGTGCCGTTTTATTCGTTTGTCCCCATGGACTCGGCGGCGCCCAACCTGACCCTGTGCCCGATTCCGATCGACGACGAATGGAGCGTGCTATGGTACTTTCAGTTTTACCTGGACAAGCCGCTGGACACCAACGCCCTATTTGCGCGCCAGGAAGCGCGTGATCCTGACGACACCGCGGCCGGCCTGGGTGGTATCGAACAGGTCTGGAGCCAGGATCGGCGTAAGATGAAGGAGGGCCATTGGAGCGGACTCAAGTCACTAATCGCTGAGGACTTCGCAGTCGCCGAGGCGCCAGGTGCGATCGCCAATCGGACCCGCGAGTATCTGGGTTCCTCGGATAGCACCCTGATTCGCTTCCGCCGGCTTCTGATCAAGGCGGTGCGTGACCATCAGCGTGGTCAGGCGCCGATGGGGATGGACCAGCAGGTAGACTTTGGCAGGATTCGCGCGGTGACCTTGCATAATCGCAAGGAACTCAATTGGCGCGAGGTCGATCCGCGAAACCCGCCTAGCGAGCTGCTGGTTTAACCGGCTTGAAAAAAGGGCCGCGGGCGACGGTCCAACCGAAGACCGCAGAGCCGCGCCGCGCGGTGGCGCTCCGAAACGGCCCACCTACGGTGCGCACGCTGGGTGCTGGACATGTGCTCGCGCAGCCATGGCGCAAGCTAGGGTCGAGCCTCAGTTTGGCCAACCCAACACAGGTAGTAAGATTGCTCTAGTATCGTGCTGGCCTTGGTGGGCGATAAATGGCTTTTGCCCACAAGAAGGTTGGGGGAGGGGTGGCCGAGCGGTTGAAGGCACCGGTCTTGAAAACTTGCCCGCGAGGTTTTCGAGGATCATCCAAAGTCATATAACGCAGTAAATACAAGGACTGTTGGGAGATCGAGATCACGTCAGATCCTGTGGATAAATCCCAAAGTGGGCACTAAGTGGGCACTGGAGCTACGGCAATACCGTATAAGAGTCTAGGCGGCAATGCCGTAGAGTACCGACGTGGAGTCGGAAAGTTCGAGATTGCTGGCGGTGACCGAGCCGGCCGCGCTTTGGTCTTAACATGATGCTTGGTCCACCGCTTGACATCTACGGCATTGCCGTATAATTTCGAGATGCACACCGTCGTCGAGACCCCCGCTTATCTCGCTGATACCAAAGCCGCGGGGCTGACAGAAAGCGAGCGAGAAGCGGTGGTTGAGATGATCGCCCGGCATCCCGATGCTGGCGACGAAATCGGTGGTACCGGCGGCGCACGGAAGGTCCGTTTCGCGGGTCGCGGGAAAGGAAAGAGCGGCGGGTATCGCGTGATCACGTTCTATTCCGGCAAAGACATGCCGGTATTTTTGCTGGTCCTGTATTCGAAGGGAGAGAGAGCGAACCTGAGCAAAGCGGAACGGAACGAGTTGAAGGTTATTCTGGGGGATATCGTTCGGGAGTACAGGAAAGGAGCGAAGCGGCGTGTCTAAGATTGGAACGAAGCTCATCAAGGCGGCCAAGGAAGTTCGCGCGTTCGCGCGGGGTGAGATTACCGATGGCTTCGGCGTACATGTGCCCGAGGACGTCGACGTCAAGGCGCTCAGGAAAAAGCTGAAATGCTCGCAAACAGAATTTTCCCGGCGATTCGGGTTCGCCATCGACGCTTTGCAGGACTGGGAGCAGCACCGAAGGACACCGGACAGGACTGCGCGAATATTTTTGACCGTTATCGCCCGCGAGCCCGAGGCGGTCCGCCGAGCGCTGGCCGGGGGATCGCGCAGTGGGACTTTGCCAGAGCGCTCCGAACAAGTACGTCGATGATCGGCAGGCTGGGAGATGCGGATTACCAGGACGCCTTACCGGCGGTGCTCAGGCGCATCGCCGGCTCGCTCGACAAGCGCGTCGAGCTCCGCTTCGTCAGTGCGAGCAGGGATATCGACGACGCCCGCAGAGTGAAATGAAAACTGCTGACGCTTTGCATCCCGTCGACAAAATCAACGAACTCGTCCAAGCGGTCACAACCGCGGACGTATCCTTTGAAATCTGGCGGCTCCTGACTTTCAAGAACACAAACGTCGAGACCGCCCCACACGCCCGCGCTTTCGGAGCCTATCGCGGGTTCTTCATCCCCAGCGTTCACGCCCATCTTATTGCCTGCGTGATGGCTATATACCGCTTATTCGATTCCGATTCCGGCGTGGTCAGCCTTTCGGCTTGTAACGATCTTCGCAGGAGGCTGACAAGCGATCAGAACGAGGTCTTTCGGCGGAAGTTAGGCAGCGTGCGTGACATCGCGGACCGAGTCGCTGGGCTACGGAATCAATTGTTTGCCCGCCGCGACGATAGCAGCGTCCAGGCAGCCTTCGATAGGGCGAGGCTGAAGCGGGACGAGCTTCGGCAACTGATCAACACAGCGCGCGAACTCGTCGAACTGCTACGTTCGGGTTGGGATCTTCCGGAACGCATGTGGCCGGCGACGGAGGGCGCCGCTCAAGACACCATCCGCCTTCTCGACGATCTGGGCGCCTGAGATCTGGCGCCTAACTCGCGGGCGTGCACCGATAGCTGGGTCACCACAGCAAGCCAAGCATATCGATCGGGCCGGGCGGCCACTGCTTGGCCCCAATCCGCAGGATCATCGTGTCGTGCTCATACGTTACAGTCAGTCCGGCGCGCGAGAATCTGGTTTGGCCAGGAACCTCGATCCACCCGAGCTTCGCGTACACCGGCGATACTTCGTGCCGGCAGACTGATTCCATGCATGGAGATTAGCGAGCCGCGCCACGAATGACCAACGTCATTCGAGATGACCTGAGATTTCGGAAGATCGTGACCGGCGCACCGGAACGATCGATCATCGTCATCTGAGATCACCTCGGGTCTGATAACGCTCGCCGCGATCAAATCCAGCGACGTTCCTTCGCCGTATCGCTCGCCGCCGTTCTGGCAGGCGTTTTGCTCACGTCCTCAATCCAGCGAGCACGGATTCAGACCGCGTGCTCGATGGTCTGGAGCGAGGCATCAGGATGGAAGGCAGCATTTACGTCAAGGCACGGCGCGAATGGGACGAGCGTTACGCTGATCTGGTTCTCGGCAAACGCAACTGGCAGATCGCGGCGACAGGTCTGCTCGTTCTCTCGCTCGTCCTCGCCTTCGGACTTGTGCGAGTCAGCACGCGCAGCAGATTCATCCCCTACGTCGTCCGGGTCGATGGACTCGGCTACGCCTTGGCCGCGCCCACCGCGCTCGGCGAGAGCACCGCCCAGCTAACCACGGAAAGGATGATGCGCTACGAGCTGGCCGGCTTCATCCGGGACTCGCGCGAGGTAATCGCCGACCCGCAGGCCGAGCACCAGGTGATCGGCGAGGTCTACAGCCGGGTGCGCGGCGCGGCCTACAAGTTCCTCGAGAACTACTACCACGACCAAGACCTCGCCCATGACCCGTTCAAGGTCGCGCAGCATACGACGGTAACCGTCCAGATCGATTCGATCCTGAAGCTGTCCCACGCCACCTGGCAGGTGCGCTGGACGGAGCAGGCGCTCGGCCTCGACGGAGCGCCCATCTCAACCACGCACTGGGAAGCCGTGCTCGATACAGAGATGGCGCCGCAAGCGTCCGACGCCTCGATCCTTGACAACCCGCTCGGCTTTTACGTGACGCGAATCAGTTGGACGGAGCAACGAAGCTGACGGAGGAGGGCGATGCGAGACAAGATTATAGCAATCGGTATCGCGCTCATGCTCGGGCTGGGCGGATGCGCTTCCCAACAGCCGTCGCCACCACCTCTCACGCTCGTAACCCACGCGGCGCCGAAGGTAGCGCCAGCGCCCGCGCCGCTGACGGGGGCCAAGCTTCTCGCCCAGCAGCCGCCCGAAGTCAGGCAGGCGGTCTCGGAGCACGACAAGACCGGAGCGTGGCCATCGTACACCACGCCCGCATACACGCTGTACCCTTACGGTGAAGTCGCCGATCCGGTCATCCACTGCGCGCCTCTTAGGACCACGGATATCCAGCTTGAGCCGGGCGAAACGATTACCGACGTTGCGCTGGGCGACAGCGAGCGCTGGATGGTGACACCGGCCTCCTCGGGCGATCCCCGCGATCCAACCCCACACCTTGCGGTCAAGCCCAAGGCGGCGGGCATCGCGACCAATCTGACGATCTACACGACGCGCCACATTTACCACCTGAATCTGCGCTCGCGGCCGGGCCACGAGATGCAGGAGGTCGAGTTCTATTATCCCGACGACCTGCTTGCCGCGATGGCGCAGGCCGACCAGCAGGCCAAGCGAGAGACCGAGGATGCGAAGGCTGACGACCCGGCGGTCACGCCGCTCGCCTCGCTCGATCCGGGCGACCTGAACTTCTCGTACAAGGTTGCCGGGCCGAATGTGCCGTGGAAGCCCGTCCGCGCGTTCGACGACGGAAGCCACGTCTTCATCCAGATGCCGGCCGGCATGAAGTCGAGCGAGGCTCCGGCGCTGCTCATCGCGGCGGGCGACGGCAACGAGATGGTCAACTACCGGGTGCGCGGCGACTACTACGTGGTCGACCGGCTGTTCGATCAGGCGGTGCTGGTTTCCGGCGTGGGTCGCGCCCAGGACCGCGTCCAGATCGCTTACACGGGCGCGGCGAGGTGAGCGATGGCGGCAACTCTGAAAGCGGTTCAGCAGACGCAGCGTCACGGCGGCGGCCGTCTCACGCGGACGCTGGTTATCACGGTCGGAGCGGTATTGGGCGGTTCGTTGCTGGCGATGATGTTGGCGCTTCATTCCGCGTCGCAGCCGGCCGAGAACGGAACGCTGAAGGATCAAGCAGTCGCGATTCCAGACATGGCGCGACGGCGAGCGGTGGCCGACCTCGAAGCCGACGCCAAGCCGGTCACGATGCCGACGGCGGCTCCGGTGTCGGCGCTCTCTTCACCGCCAATAGTCGCGCGGCAGAACAATCCCGTCGCCAGACCGCCGAGCCGGCTGGCCGAGCTTGAGGAGGACGAATTCATCAAGGCGCTCGGCGCGCCGCAGATGGTCGAGTCGTTCCACAACCGCGCGCT
>DATGLK010000088.1 GCA_035294265.1 Candidatus Binataceae bacterium | reverse complement strand
CAGCAAGTATGGATGAGTCATGGGGATCGAGTAGAGCACCTTCCTGCCGATTTGCGTCCGATTGCGCATTCCGACAATTCCCCCTGCGCTGCGATTCGCAGCCGCGACGGTCGCCTGCGCGGCATTCAGTTCCATCCCGAGGTTGCTCATACGCCGCAAGGTGCGCACATTCTGCGCAATTTCGTCTATCGTATCTGTGGCGAAACGGGCGACTGGACCATGGCCAATTTTGCCGATACCAAAGTGGCCGCAATCCGCGCCCAGGTGGGGCCCCAGGAGCGGGTCCTGATGGCGCTGTCGGGTGGCGTGGATTCGTCGGTGGCGGCGGCGTTGATCCATCGCGCGATCGGCGCGCGCCTGCATTGCCTGTTCGTGGACAACGGCCTTTTGCGTGCAGGCGACCGCGAGCGGATGGAGCAGGCGTTCGCGCGCCAGTTGGGAATGGAGCTTAGGGTCGTGGACGGGGCCGCCCTGTTTCTGCAGCGCCTGGCCGGCGTGCTTGACCCCGAGCAGAAGCGACGGATCATTGGCCATACCTTTATTGATCTCTTCGAGCAGGAAGCGCGGGCCCTGGGGCATGTGCGCTATTTGGGCCAGGGCACGCTCTATCCCGACGTTATCGAATCGGTGGCGGCACGCGGTCCCGCGGCGAAAATCAAGAGCCATCATAATGTCGGTGGTTTGCCCGAGCGAATGGCGCTGGAGCTGCTGGAGCCCTTGCGCGAATTGTTCAAGGACGAAGTCCGTGCCCTGGGCGTTGAGCTGGGCCTACCCGCTGAAATCATCGAGCGCGAGCCTTTTCCCGGTCCGGGCTTTGCGGTGCGCATCGTGGGCGAGGTTACCGCCGAACGGCTTGACTTGCTGCGCCAGGCTGATCTGATTGTGATGGAAGAGATTGCGGCGGCTGGCCTGGGCACGCGGTTGTGGCAGGCCTTCGGCGTGTTGCTACCGCTCAAGACCGTGGGCGTGATGGGCGACGACCGTAGCTACGAGAGCGTACTGGCACTGCGCGCGGTCGAGTCGCAGGACGGGATGACGGCCGATTGGGCCCGCTTGGAAGCCGGCTTGCTGGCCCGCATCTCCAGTCGGGTAACCAACGAAGTCCGAGGCATCAACCGGGTGGTGTACGATATTACCTCCAAGCCACCGGCAACTATCGAGTGGGAATAGAGCGATCGTGAGTGTCTGTACGCGTTACGCGCCGAGCCCGACCGGCTCGTTGCATATCGGCAATGTCCGCTCCGGCCTGTTCGCCTACCTGTTCGCGCGCAATCAGGGCGGCCGATTTATTCTGCGCATCGACGATACCGACCAGGAGCGCTCCACCAAGGAATCCTTGCAGGAAATCGTTGAAAGCCTGCGCTGGTTGGGGATCGAATGGGATGCGGGACCACCCGATCCGGCTTATTTCCAGTCCAGCCGTTTCGAGCGTTACCGAGCCGAGGCACGCCGGCTCCTGGCCGAAGGCAAGGCTTATCCGTGCTACTGCACTGCCCAGGAATTGGAAATTAAACGGCGCCAAGCCGAGCGTGAGCGGCGCAAGCCGGGTTACGACGGCACCTGCCGCAAGCGCCCGTTCTCGCCCGAATCGCCGCTGCCGGATCGGGCCGCCGGTCGCAACTACACCATCCGTTTTCGCTCGCCCGACGAGGGCGAGACGGTGGTCCAGGATCTGGTCAAGGGGGTGGCGGTGTTCGACAACCGCGAGCTGGACGATTTGATCATTTTTCGCTCCGACGGGGTGCCGACCTACAATTTCGCCAGTGTGATCGACGATAGCGACTTTGGCGTGACCCACGTCATCCGAGGCGACGACCATCTGCCCAACACACCACGTCAGATTCAAATTTTCGAGGCGCTGGGGCATACTCCGCCCGCCTTCGCTCATTTGCCGATGGTGATGGGTTCCGACGGCAAGCCGTTATCCAAACGCCATGGCGCGACCTCAGTCTTTGCTTATCGCGACGCCGGCTATTTTCCCGAAACCCTGCTTAATTACCTGGCCCGGCTGGGTTGGTCACACGGCGATCAGGAAATCTTTTCCAAGCAGGAGTTAATCGAATACTTCAGTTTCGAGGCGTGCGGCAAATCGCCGGGCATTTTCAATCCGGAAAAGCTCCTATGGCTGAATTTTCATTACTTGAAGCTGCGCAGCAACGAGCAATTGGCGCGCGAGGTGGTGCCCTTTATCGAGCGGGCCGGACTGCCGGTGCCGTCCGACCGGCAATGGCTGGAGCGAATGGTAGGGACATTGCGCGAGCGCGCCAAAACCCTGGTGGAATTGGTCGAGTTCGCGCGCTTCTACCTGACTGACGATATTGCGATCGACGACAAGGCTCGCGTCAAGTTCCTGCGCCCGGAGATAGCCGCGCCGCTGCGGGCCCTGGCGCAGGCGCTGAGCCAGCTTAACGGCGACTTTAGCGAAAGCGCGATCGAGGCTGCTTTCACGCAGGTTCTGCAACGTTTCGAGCTCAAGCTTGGGCAATTGGCCCAGCCCGTGCGCGTAGCCTTGACCGGCGGCACGGTCAGCCCGGGAATCTTTCAAGTGATCGCGGTGCTGGGGGCCCATCGGTCGGTAGCACGGCTCGAGCACGCGCTCGAGTTAATTGTCGCTTAGCAGGCGCGGTCGCGCACGGCGATAATCGCGGTCGGCGGCGCCCAGCAGACGCCCCAACAGGCCCCGTTCATCGGCCCGCACCTGATCGTCGTTGGCGGCCACGATAGCGTCTCCCACCCGTGCGATAATCTCCAGTGCGGGCGAGTATTCGAATTCCCCCGCCATTCCGCCCGACAACATCATACCTTGGGGCTGCGGCGTCGCGTCGAGGTAGGCGCTGGCACCGCGGCCGTGACTGCCTTGCGCCAGGGTGCGCATGAAGCGGCCGGCCATCAGCATTATGAGTGCGTGAATTCCGGGCGGCGCCAGGATTTCCGGCTCCTCGGTCATGCGGCTACGGATCGACAGCTGGCCGTCGTGCGCATCAAAGCTGCTGGCGTAGCGCAGCTCACCAATGCCGAGCTTGACCCCCAGCCGATTGACCCACAGCGAAGTTGTGGTTTGGAACCGGCCTGAGGTGCGCTCTGTTAGGTCCAGGGGCGGTCCCGCCGGGTGCATCTGCTCGTCGAAGGGCACCGGGCGTCCGTCGCGCAGCATGAAAACAACATAGAAATGACCCAGGTCGAAGCCCAGATGGAGCCAACGACGGTCCGCGGTGTCGGTGACGTCGCAATAGCCCTCCACACGAGCGGTTAGCCGCTGATAAAAGCGGCGCAGGTGGGGATAGTCGGTCAGCGCGGTGCCACGAATCTTGATGTCGAGGTTGACCAGCACATAGGGGCCCTGGCGATCGGCGAACTCGTCAAGCAGATTGCCGATCGCGAAATCGCGCTCGATTTCCCCGCGCAATGTCGGCAGATCCCGACCCAGGCGCGCCATCGCCGCCCGGTCGTGGTCGTTGAAAACGCCTGGCGCGCTATCCCAAGGCGGGGTCAGCCTGCCGTAGATTTCGCGTAAGGCGCCGGCGATCACGGTGAGAGCCTGGGTGGGGTTGAAATCGGACAAGTACAGTGCACCCTCGAGGCGAGCGATTACGCTGTCGGGCATTCCATCGATCACTGGCGTGGCGGGGGTCAGCGCGAACGTACCAGTGTACTCGCGCGGTTGGCGTGGTGGGCCTGGGTTGGGCGCGATGTCGTACAGGAAATCGGTGCCCTCCGGATATCCCCGAGCGCTGATATAATGGGTGTCCGGGACCATTAGCTGCCAGCGTACTTTGGGATCGGCATAGAGCGCGGCGGCTCGCAGGAGCGTGGATTGACGAGCGGGCAAACTGTCTTCCACCAGCATGAGGCGGGGCGAGATGGCGGGATGGAGCAGCAACTCGCGTTGGAGCACCAACAGCGAGTCGATCACCGCCAGCGCGGCCTTGGGATTACCTGGAGGACCAAGTCCTAACAGGGGGGTGAACAAGTTTTGCCCCGGTGGGGCAAAACCGGCCGGCAGGAGCCGGGCAGCGTCCGTTCCTCCCGCTGCCGCCAGTAGGAACAGGAGAGCCAGGACAATCAGCGGCCATCGCCCGGTTGTGCGGTAGCGCGAGGGCTGGTAAATGCTTATATTTAACGGGCGTCCGAGACGCATTTAAAAAAATGAAATCGGGAATTCATCCGCAATATCGACGCTGCGTGGTCACCTGTGCCTGTGGCAATACCTTCGAAACGCGCTCGACCGTCTCTACCTTGCACGTCGAAGTATGCTCGAAGTGTCATCCGTTTTACACCGGTCAGCAGCGCTTGGTCGACACCGCCGGCCGAGTCGAGCGCTTCAAGCGCAAATACGGCCTGCAATAAGACAACCGGCTGCCGGCCGGGTCCAACCAACATCGATCGGTTTGGGGCGACGTTCCGAGGCTGCCACCTTTTTCCGAGGCGACTGGCGCTGGTTTGATGCTGGATAAAGTAAAAGGGATCGAAGAGCGATACACCGAGCTTGAGCGCCAGCTCAGTGACCCGGCGTTGATAGCCAACAGCCGCGAGTATGCGCGCCTGGGGCGAGAGCGTTCGCAGATCGCCGGCGTGGTCGAATGTATCCGCACCTACCGCCGAGTACTCGAAGATATCGCGGAGTATCGCGCCAGCCTGGAGGGTACTGATCCGGACCTGCGCGAATTGGCCAAGGCCGAGCTGCCGGCGCTACGCGAGCGGCAGAACGCGCTGGAGAGCCAACTCAAGGAGTTGCTGACTCCGCGCGACCAAAATGATGAGCGCGACGTACTGCTGGAGATTCGCGCCGGCACCGGCGGCGAGGAAGCTTCACTGTTTGCCAGCGAGCTGTTTAGAATGTACAGCCGCTACGCGGAAGAACGGGGCTGGAAGGTCGAAGTGCTGAGCATGAGCAGTACCGGCCTGGGCGGCATCAAAGAAGTAGTGGCGTCGATCTCGGGTCACGGCGCCTATAGCCGCCTCAAATTCGAGGGCGGGGTCCATCGGGTCCAGCGTGTGCCAGCCACAGAGGCGCAGGGCCGAATTCACACCTCCGCGGTGACCGTGGCGGTGCTGCCCGAAGCCGACGAGGTCGAGGTCAATATCAATGAAGAAAAGGACTTGCGCATCGACGTGATGCGCGCCTCGGGTCCGGGCGGCCAGAGCGTCAACACCACCGATTCTGCGGTGCGAATCACCCATTTGCCCACCGGCATGGTGATCGTGTGTCGCGACGAGAAATCGCAGCATAAGAACAAGGCGCGCGCGCTCAAGATTCTGCGGGCCCGTTTGTTAGAAAAGGCGCGTGAAGAGCAGGAAGCCAAGGTGGCGCAAAGCCGCCGTTCGATGGTTGGTACGGGCGACCGCTCCGAGCGCATCAGAACCTACAATTTTCCGCAGTCGCGGGTCACCGACCATCGCATTAACCTCACCTTGCATCAGCTCGATCGGGTCCTTGACGGCGGCCTCGATCCGCTAATCGACGCGCTTAACACGCACGATCAGGGCCAAGCTCTGGGCGCCTAAGTCGATGTCCACGCCGATCGTGGATGAAAGGCGAGCGCGCCGATGGCTATCGTGGGCGGGGGTGCGCTTGCGTGAGGCCGGCGTGGAGGGGCCCGAGCTGGAGGCAGAGCTTTTAGCCGCTTTCGTCTTGGGATGCGAACGTGTCGCGCTGATCACTGGCGATCCCGTGATCACGCCTGAAGCCTTGACCAAACTTAATGCAATACTTGAACAACGAACCCGACGCGTACCGCTCGCCTACTTGGTCGGTAAGCGAGAGTTTTATTCGCTCGAATTTAAAGTAACATCTGAGGTATTAATTCCGCGCCCGGAAACCGAGCTGCTGGTCGAGGTCGCATTGGAGGCGGTCGATCGGCGCGCGCGAGGGGTACGCATCGCCGATTTGGGTACTGGCTGCGGAACCATCGCGCTGACGCTGGCTCACGAGCGGCCGCAGCTCGAGTTGGTTGCCACCGATATCTCCCCAAGCGCCCTGGCATTGGCAGCGATTAACGCCAAGCGATTGGGAAGCCGCGGTGTCGAATTCCGCCTGGGCGATTGGTGGCAGGCGCTGGGGGATGAACGGTTCGATTTGATCCTTTCTAATCCGCCGTATATTCCCCTAGCTGCGCTCGATGAATTGGCTCCAGAGGTGGCCTGCTTCGAGCCGCGACTGGCGCTGGTAGGCGGCAACGATGGGTTGGCTTGCTATCGCCTGCTGGCGGAGGGAGCAAAAGCGCACTTGGTGGCGGGAGGCGAGATGATGGTGGAGGTAGGCGAGGGCCAGGCGGATGCCGTCGCGGCGCTATTTCAGGCGGGCGGTGCCCGGACGATCACATGCTGGCAGGATTTGGCCGGCCAACAACGGGTAGTCACCGGGCGATGGGACTGAAGGCGGGTGAGCATGGATAAGATTGTGGTTGAAGGGGGGATCGCTTTGCGTGGCGTGGTCAGCGTCAGCGGTAGCAAGAATGCTGCGCTGCCAATCCTGATGGCTGCGCTGCTAACTGACGAGCCAGTGGTCGTAAGCAACGTTCCCAGGCTGCGCGATGTCAGCACCGCCTTGGCCTTGCTCGCGCGCTTGGGGACGCACAGCCGGTATCTCGACGACCACACCATCGAATTGCGAGCAACCCAAATTCAATCGCACGAGGCGCCTTACGATTTGGTCAAAACCATGCGCGCCTCCTTTATCGTGCTTGGGCCGTTGTTGGCGCGCAGTGGACGCGCGCGCGTCTCGACGCCGGGCGGATGCGCGATTGGCGCGCGGCCGGTCAACCTGCATATTCAGGCCATTCGCGCCCTGGGTGCACGCGTGGCCCTGCGTCACGGCTATGTCGAGGCCCATGGGGAGCGGCTGGTGGGTGCCCGGCTGTGGCTGGACAACCCGTCTGTAGGCGCCACCGAGAACGTCATGATGGCGGCGGTGATGGCGCGTGGACGTACCACTATCGAAAATGCGGCGCGCGAACCGGAGGTGCAGGATCTGGCGCGCATGCTTAACGCGATGGGCGCACAGGTCAGCGGGGCCGGCTCGCATGTGATCGAAATTGACGGAGTGGCGCGTCTGCACGGCGCCGCGCACGAAGTGATAAGCGATCGGATCGAGGCCGGGACCTTGATGGTGGCGGCGGCGATTACCGGTGGCGAAGTAACAATCGAACGCGCACCGGTGGACTCGTTGGACGCGGTTATCGCCAAGCTCTCCGAGAGCGGAGCTCAAATTGTGGTGCATGATTCTAGCCTGCGGGTGGCGCGTCAGGGGCCGATGCGTCCGGTGGAGCTGCGCACCTTGCCTTATCCCGGCTTCCCCACCGATCTGCAGGCCCAGATGATGGCGTTGCTGAGCATGGCTAGCGGCACTTCGGTGATCACCGAGACCATCTTCGAAAACCGCTTCATGCACGCTTTGGAATTGCTGCGAATGGGGGCTGATATCGCGATGAAAGGGCCAACGGCGGTGATCCGGGGCGTGGCGCGGTTAAGTGGCGCGCCGGTGATGGCAACCGATCTGCGCGCCAGCAGCAGCTTGGTTTTGGCCGGGCTGGCGGCGGATAATACCACGGAGGTGCATCGCGTGTACCACTTGGACCGCGGTTATGAGGGACTGGATCGCAAGCTGAGCGCGTTGGGCGCCCGCGTGCGCCGGTTGACCGATCCCGACGCCCCATGAGCATTCAGATTTTCAACGCCAAGTCTCCCGCCTGCAAATGCTGGCTGGATAACCTGCTGGCGCAGCGGCGTGCCCGCCATGACGGCATCGAAGGCACAGCGGCGGCAATCGTGGAGGCGGTACGCGAGCGCGGCGATCTGGCCCTGATCGAACTGACCCAGCGCTATGACAACGTCGATCTGCGCCCCGACCAGCTTCGCATCGAAGCTAAGGAGTTGACCCGCGCGCTGCGTGGCCTGGGGCGCGAAGAACGCGCGGCCCTGGAACTCGCGGCCAGGCGCATTCGCGCCTTTCATCGCCATACCGTCGAGCGCTCGTTCAGCTATCGCGATCGCCTGGGGGTGCGGTTGGGCCAAATCGTGCGGCCACTGGCGCGCGTAGGGATTTACGTTCCCGGTGGCGCCGCGGCTTATCCTTCCACCGTGCTGATGAATGCGATTCCGGCCCAGGTCGCTGGAGTCAAGCAGATCGTTATGGTCTCGCCGCTGGCACCGGGCCAGCCCGCCACCCAGGTGGTTTTGGCGGCGGCGGCGTTGGCGGGCGTGAGCGAGGTTTATCGAGTAGGGGGCGCCCAGGCGATTGCGGCGCTGGCCTACGGCACCCAGAGCATTCGCCCGGTCAACAAAATCGTCGGCCCCGGCAATGCCTATGTGCAAGCCGCCAAACGGTTGGTGTACGGCGCCACGGGAATCGATATGGTCGCCGGTCCCAGCGAAGTGCTGATTATCGCCGACGATAGCGCCCGTCCTGATTGGATCGCCGGCGACCTTATCGCCCAGGCCGAGCATGGCTCGGGCGACGAATCGGCTATCCTGATCACCACCTCGCAAGAGTTGGCGCTGGCCGTTGACGAAGCACTGGAGCGCGGCTTGAGCGATTTGCCACGAGCCACGGCGGTACGCACCGCGCTGGACCGGCGCGGCGCCGCTATAGTTGTCGATGACGTCGCGGCGGCCTGCGTCCTGGCCAACCGGATCGCGCCCGAGCATCTAGAACTCGAGGTGCGCCAGAGCGCACGTTGGGTCGACCATCTGGAGGCGGCCGGGGCGATCTTCGTGGGCAGTGCGTCACCGGCTCCCTTCGGCGATTATCTGGCCGGTCCCAACCACGTCTTGCCTACCGGGGGCTGGGCCCGTTTTGCCTCGCCTCTGGGTGCGTACGATTTCGTTAAGCGAACGAGTATAATTCAGGCCAATGCGGCGGCAATCGCCGCCATTGGTCCGGCGGTGGCACGCTTGGCACGCCTGGAAGGTTTTGAGGGACATGCGCGGGCGGTCGAGCAACGGTTTAGAAAAGGGCCCAAGGAGAACGATGGCGCGCCAAAAAACTAACGCTCCCAGCCAGCCTTTGACCCTGGCGCGACCACTCCCGCCGGCGCCGCGCCGAGCTACCATTGAGCGCCAAACTCGCGAAACCGCCATTCGCGGCACGCTGGTGGTTGACGGCAGCGGCCAGGCCCAGGTGGCCACCGGCGTGTCATTTCTCGATCACATGCTGGAGGCCTTCGCACGTCACGGTTTCTTCGATCTCACGCTGGAAGCGAGCGGGGACCTGGCGGTCGACGATCACCATACCGTGGAGGACGTTGGCATCGTGCTGGGACGGGCGTTCGCCGACGCCTTGGGCGCTCGCGCCGGGATTCGCCGCTTCGGCGATGCCAGCGTGCCGCTGGATGAGGCACTGGTTACGGCGGTAGTGGATTTCGGGGGCCGGGCCTACTTGCGGTATGGGTTGGAGTTCAAGCACGAGCGGGTCGGGCAGTTCCAAACCGAACTGGTCCACGACTTCATGCATGCGCTCGCCGATCAGGCCCGAATGAATCTGCACCTGGTGATGCATGCGGGACGCAATCCGCATCACATTATCGAGGCCGCCTTCAAGGCGCTGGCGCGGGCGCTGGATCAGGCTACCGCACCGGAACCGCGCAACGTCGGCGTTCCATCCACCAAGGGGACACTCACCTGAGCGCGACGCGATCCCGAGTTGCGAATGGAGTGGGCGCGGCGGCTGCGGCAATTTGCGACAGCTTTGCCGTAATTCCGGCGATCGATTTGAAGCAGGGCAAAGTCGTCCGTCTGCGCCAGGGCGACATGAGCCGGGCCACAGTGTTTGGCGACGATCCGGCGGCAACGGCGCGCGCTCTGCAAGCGGCTGGGGCGCGCATGATCCATGTGGTTGATCTCGACGGCGCGGTCGCGGGTCATCCCTGTCATCTAGAGGCAATCGCCAGCATCCGCGCTGCCACCACCGTTGCGATCGATGTGAGCGGAGGCTTACGCACGCTGGAGGCGATCGAAAGCTCGCTTGCGGCCGGAGCCCAACGGGTCGCGCTGGGATCGGTGGCGTTTCTGGATCCTCCCTTGCTCCAGGCCGCCTGCCGCCGTTTCCCCGGGCGTATTTTCGGCTCCTTGGACGTGCGCGACGGACAACTGGCGATCAGGGGATGGCAGGAGACCAGCACGCTTGACGCGGCCTCGGCCGCCGCTCGGTTTCGTCAGGCCGGGGTAGCTGCGATTATTCATACCGATATTGCACGCGACGGGACCAACGCCGGCGCCGAGCTAGAACCGCACGTGCGCCTGGCAAGGGCTAGCGGACTGCCGGTGATCGCCTCGGGCGGGGTGGCCTCACTCGAAGACCTGCGCCGGCTGAGCAAGGGCTGGAGTGAGGGGGTGATCGGGGCCGTCGTGGGTCGCGCGCTGTACGAAGGGCGCTTCACCCTGGCGCAAGCGCTTGGCGCGGTTGCCTGAAAGCTCGCCGCGTGAATTGACCCCGCGCGCCTTGGCCCTGGGGCTGCTCCTGGCGGTGCTGTTGGGCGCGGCCAACGCCTACCTGGGGCTGTTCGCCGGACTGACCGTATCTGCCAGTATACCCGCCGCGGTGGTCTCGATGGCGCTGCTCAGGCTGGCGGGCCGCGCCACCATCCTTGAGAACAACATCGTTCAAGCTATCGCTTCGGCGGGCGAGGCCGTGGCCGCCGGCGCTATCTTCACCTTTCCAGCCCTAGTGGTCCTGGGTTGGCGTCCGCAGGATTTGTCGTATTGGCAAATGACGCTGCTGTGCGCGGTCGGCGCTACCCTGGGCAGCTTGCTGGTGGTGTTCCTGCGCCGCGCTTATGTGGTGGAAGAGCGGCTGCCGTTTCCGGAGGGCGTGGCCTGTGCCGAAGTCTTGCGGGCGGGCGAAGCCGGTGGCGTAGTGCTGGCCCCGCTGCTTACCGGCGGCGTGTTTTCAGGTGGGCTGAAGGCCTTACAGGATTTGGCGGGAGTGATCCCGGCCGCGGCCGGCGGTGCGCGCTGGCTCTACGACATGAGCTTCGCCGTCTCCTGCGATTTTTCTGCTGCGCTGCTGGGGGTGGGCTATCTGGTCGGGCCTTCCATTGCCGCTATCGTTTTGGCCGGGGCGCTGCTGGCGTGGATGATCCTGGTGCCGCTGCTCAGCCTATACCATCCCGAGTTGCGCCATTTGGCCGCAAACGCAGCGGCCGATGCGCTGTGGCGTGCGCAGGTTCGCTTTGTCGGCGTGGGTGCGATGCTCACCGGCGGTCTGGCCACCTTGTGGCGCATGCGCGCGCCGATCGGCCGCGCGCTGCTGCGCACCCGCGTCACCGCCTATCGCAGCGGGGATAAAGCGGCCGCCAGCGATCGTGATTTGCCAGCAGCATGGGTGATAACTGCGGTGCTGGCCTGTATTCCCGTGATGGCTGTGCTGTATGCGCAGGTGGTTGGCCAATGGGGCTTGGCCATTGGGCTTGCGCCGCTGCTTGCCGCGATCGCTTTTTTCGCCTGCGCTGTCTCCGGGTATTTGACCGGGCTGGTGGGCGCTTCAAACAACCCTGTTTCGGGAGTGACGCTGATCGTTGTGTTGGCCGTGGCGTTGTTTTTGAAACTGCTCGGTTCGGAAGCAACCGCCGCTCCCACGCTGACAATTCTGGTCAGCGCCGTAGTCGCCACGGCCGCCGCGATGGCGGGCGATTCGCTGCATGATTTGGCCACCGGCTACCACGTGGGCGCCACCCCGCGCAGTTTGGAACTGGCCATTCTCGTGGGTGCGCTAATCTCGGCCGCCTTAATTGGTCCCGTGCTCAAGCTATTGCTCAGCGTGTACGGCATCGCGGGCATGCCCCACGCTTCGAACCGCGCGCTGGCCGCGCCTCAGGCTTTTCTGATCGCTCAAGTCGTACGCGGTGTCTTCGCAGGCGGATTGCCCTGGCCTATGGTTGGGCTGGGCGCGCTGTTGGCATTAGTCCTGGAGTATATCGACAGCCGGCTTGCCGCTCGCGCCAGCCACTGGCGGACAGCGGCGATGCCTCTGGCAATCGGTCTGTATCTGCCGCTGGGCCTAAGCGTCACCATCGCACTGGGAGCGCTCGCTGGATGGCTGGCCGACCAACCAAGCCGGCGCGCAACCTTGTTGGCGGCCGGCTTGGTGGCGGGAGAAGCGTTGGTCGGGGTTATCAGTGCGGTCTTTGTTACGCTCGGTGGGCACCTTTGAGCCATTAGGCGCGGCTTGCGGATGGCAGGGGCCGCCGCGCTCTGCTTTACTAGGGGACTTTCCCGAAGGCTTTAATTACGTCTTGCGGTCCCTCGAAGGAATCTTTTGCGAGTTTCTGGGGCACTTCAACCACTTGGGAAAGGGCCTGGTTGTGCTTAGCGCTAGCCACCAATCGTGTTTCTTGGCTTGAGAAAGTTCTGGATGTTAGCAGGCGATGCCCACTCGCTCCCCGCGTTATTAAGGCACCTTGAATAAGCGGGCGGCGAGACGCTAACTATCTCGCTCGCCTCCCGGCCTTTCTTTCCGATTTCGGAATAAAACCTTGGGCCGCGCTCTTCCTTGACAATCTCGCCACCTTTACGGCCAATCTCCGCCTATCCTTCGGGTCCCAGCTCTTCCTGCTTTTTGGTCCTTCTTTTTCCGCCATGATTGAGATCTACTTTTTGTCGCTCTCTTCTTCCTTACCTTCTTCGACCAATTCGCGCACGCGCTGGCCACCCTTGTGTCCGATCTCCGAATAGAACTTCGGCCCGTGCTCCTCGCGGGTGGTCTCCCCGCCTTTGCGTCCAGCCTCTTCGACTGTCATCTTGCCTTTGTGTTCTTGCTTTTCGGCCATCGGTCTCTCTCCGTTTTGGTCATCTACGAAAGCCGGCATCCCCCCTCCTGTCAGAAGGTATCACCGCGCGGTTGCGGCGCGTAAAACAATTAACTTGGGATGGGTGTAGTGGCTTGGCCGTACAACGAGCGCTAGCCCGGTGGTCCGGTGCCCGGTGCAGTCAGCCCGCGGCTAGGGCAGTGTGGGCATCGCTATGACCGCGCCAGTTGGCCTATCCAGCTGACCGCCTAGCAGCGCAATTCGGTTGCAACCGGGTGAAAAGCTTGCGCTCAGAAAGCCATGGGTCTGGCCAAAGGCAAGCACGCCGCCTGCGCGCAATGAATTTGCGATCCACATCAGAGCGGGAAAATCGCCGCCCGGTCCGGGTGCCGTCAGTTCCGCGCTCAACAACCCGCGCGAGGCGCAGTAACCAACTTCTGCTTCCAGCAGAGCGCCTGCGCGCACCTGTACGCCCAGTGGCACGATCTGCACCTGAGCGTGCGACCAAGTAAACCAATCCAACTCGGCTGGAATGAGCCGGTCGGGTTCCGTGCGCAGGAGCGCAGGCGTGACGTTGCGACTGGCGATCGCGGCCAGGTTGGTGCCAATTGTGTACGTCGCGGCGGCCGCTGGTTGGACCACAGTTTGCGCAACGCGGTCAGCCACGGTGTACTCCATCACAGCGATTGCGCTCAAACCGCTGCCGTCGTTGGGAATCGCCGTGAATAGAAAGCGACCGTCATTCTGGCCCCATTGCAAAAAACCCACCGGCATACCGCCGCGCACCATGATCGGCGAACAGCTGGCTTGCAGACGATCGATCAGAAACCAGCGCCCGGCCGTCGGCGGCGCGCCGGCAGCCACTGCTAGTCGACCGTTGCGGCTCCAGTACAGGCGCGTTGGATCGATCTGGCCCAGGCAATCCAACTGCGGCTCGATCGGCTCCGACGCCATCGCCAGGGAGACCACGAACAGGTGCGGCACCAGGGCTATCGGTGTTGCGGTGGGTGAAGGTTGCAACGCGCTGCTCGGGGTAGCATTGGCAGTGGCTGGCAGCGGGCTGTCGCGTACCGGCGCGGTGGCGGTTCCGCTGGGGCTCGGGGTCGGGCTGGCCGTGGCACTGGCGCTTGATGACGCAGCCGCTCGCTCGATAGCGCCGATGGCGAGCAGATTGGGTCCCAGCCAGGCGATGGAGGCGGCAGTGAAGCGGCCGGGAATTTCGCTGACGACCACCCCGGGGCCCACGCGCTGCGCCGCACTTAAGCCGATGGCCAGGCTATCGCCCAGACTAGCTACGGTCGCGAAACGCTGATGGTCGGCGCTCAGGGCGACGTCAAGCAGCTTGCCGTCGGCCGGTTTGGGTCCGGCTACCACAATTCCGGTCTGTTGGAAGTTTTCCCCCGAGAATGCTGCGATTACCGTGCGCTGACCCAGCTGTCCCACTAGCGCCAATTCCTGTGGGGTAATCCATACCGGTGGCCCAGCCCCCAGCAGCTTGAAGTCCGGTCCCAGGGGCAACGACGCCATCACCCTGATTCCAGGAGCGGCCTGTAGCGGCAGGCGCGGAATCATCAGCGGCGGCTTAGGTTTTTTTTTGTGCCACCACAAAAACGCCGGATGCAGGGATGAATCACGAGCCAGGGCTGGCGAACTTACTGCAATCCCCGGCAGGGCAAGCGCCAGCAGCAGCGCGATCACAGCTTTCATCACGGGAAAAGGCTAATCTAAAACGATAAGAACGAAAATCGGGACCATCGGAAAGGAGCGCTTGTGACGCGTAAGCTGCGGATGGTGGTGGCGGTGCTGGTGCTAATCGGCGCCGGCACTTTGCTTGTAGCCTTGGGCTGGCACGACCTGGGTGGACTGCTGATCTTGTTTGCGCTGGCCGCGGCCGCAGCCTACCTGCTAATCGTGGTGCGGCCGGCTCGAATCGCGCCCGACAGCCTGTTGCGCGTGCGCCTGAGCGGGGCGCTGCGCGAGCACGCGCCGGTGCCGTGGTTGGAGCGTCTGCGCGGTACTCAATCCCCGACCCTTCACCAACTGCGCGAGGCTTTCCAGGAAGTTGCCAGCGACGCGCGGGTGAGTGCTGTTTTAATCGAGATCGCGAGCCTGCGCTGCGGCTTGGCCAGCGCCCAGGAATTGCACGATCTGATCGGCGGCCTCACGGCCGCCGGCAAGCGGACGATCGCCGTATTGGAGGGCGATTCGCTCTCCACGCGCGAATACCTGATTGCCGCCGCCGCCGGCCAAGTAATAGCCAACCCCGATGCAACCCTGGCGATGGTGGGGCTCAGTGCCGGCGGCTTGTTTTTCAAGGACGCCTTGCAGCGGCTTCGGATCGATGCGCAAGCCCTGCAGTGGAAAGAATATAAAGGGGCGGCCGAGACTTTCAGCCGCCAGGAGATGTCGGCGCCGCTACGTGACAGTATCACGGCGCTGCTCGGCGATAGCGAGCGGCTGATGGTCGAATATGTTGCTCGCGCCCGCCGTCTCAGCCCATCGGTAGCGCGCGCCTTGCTCACCTGCGGTTTTATCGGCGCGCAGTCGGCATGCGCCAATAAGCTCATCGATCAAATTGGCTACAGCCAGGACCTCTTGTCCAGCTATGATCCCAACGATAAGCGGGTCCTCACCCTGACTCGTTACCTGCGACGGGTGCGCTGGCGCCAAGATCGTGGCAAGCTGCCTCGGATTGGCTTGGTCTTTGGCGTCGGCCCGGTGCTCACCGGCGACGAGCCGCTAAGCGGTGAGTTTATCAGCGCCGTTCGTACTTCGGCTGAACTATTGCGCGCCGGACGGGATGAGCGGGTCAAGGCGGTGGTGTTCAGAGTCAACTCACCCGGCGGTGCGGCCGTGGGTTCCGATCTAGTCTGGCGGGCGGTAAAGGAAGTACGGCGGCTAGGCAAGCCGGTGGTGGTTTCGATGGGCGACGTGGCCGGCTCGGGTGGTTACTATGTGGCCGCTGGCGCAGACGCGATTGTCGCGCAAGCGGCCACCATCACAGGCTCGATCGGCGTCGTGTATGTGAAGTTCAGCCTGGGAGCGCTGCTGCAAAAACTGGGAGTGGCGGCTGACTTGGTCAAGATGGCACCCAACGGCGACGCCATGTCGTTCACTCGCGCGCTCGATAGCGAGGAGTTGCAACAGCTCGACCAGGTGATGGGGGAGCTGTATGGCAACTTCACCGCCAAGGTGGCCGAAGGCCGCCATTTGACTCCCGAACAGACCGAGGCAGTTGCCAAGGGGCGGATCTGGAGTGGCAGCGCGGCTTTGGCCAATGGCCTGGTCGACGCGCTAGGTGGTTTGGATCGAGCGGTAGCCATAGCCCGTGAAAAAGCCGGCCTGCCACCCAGTCAAGCATTGGAGTTGGCCACCATTAGCGTCGGCCTGGGAGGGCTCAAGGCGGCCCTGATGCCGACTGCGGGTGGCGCGGCCCAGGGCTGGGCAGGCCTATTGACTGAGATCGTGGGCTTACCTGAAACCTGGCTGCCTGCGCTCGGAAAACTGCGCCAGGGGATGGCGCTGCTCAGTCCCTGGCTCTTTTACTGAAAACAGCCGGACTCAACCGCAGCGCAAGCTGCAAGCAGGTTTTGGTTTAGGCTTGTGAGCGTGTGTGCGCTACTGCGCCATGTGGGCGGGTGGGGTGTTGGCTAATAGGGCCGCGACGCCGATTATGACTATGAGCAGCAGGGATTCCGCGGCTACGTTGCGCAGCAGCTTGTTACTTTCGGTCTCCAACGTTGGCAGCAGGCGATAGCGGTTATATCCGCCAATCGCCACTACGCCTCCGAACAGAGCCAGCTTCCACAACAGAGTGCGGCCGTAGCTGGAGTATAATAAATGGGTCAGGTCAAGCCCCAGGCTACGGTAGGCGAGATACGAGCCGCTTACAACCAAAGCTGCGACGCACCATCCCGCGGTGCGAGACAGCTGGAGTGCCACCTTCCCAAGCGCGTCGCCCGGGAGTAGCGGTGCCGCCAACCACAAGCCTAGCAGCGATCCCAGCCATAGACCGGCGGCCAGCTCGTGAATTAGATATGCTCCAATGGCAGCTGGGCCATAGTCGATAGCATGGCCGGAGGCTGCCCACAGCAAGAGTTGGACGGTGCTGAGCAGAACCAGGAGGCGCGCCTGTCCAAGCGTTAAACTTCGACGCCATGACAGCGCGACCATGGCCAGGACCAACGGCGTTGCGTAAAGCCAAAGGTGACCGAATCGAGTCTGACTTACGATTGCGGGAAGCAGCGGCAAGGTCGCTCGTGTTCCCACCCCCGCCATCGAAGAAGCCACCTCAATAAGGAGCAGGGGCCAAAGTCCCAGTTGAAGCAAGGTCAACAATCGTATCTGTGCCGCAAGGCGCCGGCCCAGCGCGGAGGACACAGGTACGGGGGCTCGCACCGCGAAACCGCTTATACCGAAAATCAGCAACCAACTGGCCAGCAGCGGCCAATCGCACAGAAATCGTCCCAGCTCGGCTGAGCCGGCCATCTCCATCGCGTTCACCGCGTCGCGGCTACCGTAAAGTTGTAAGAACCCTCGGTATGATGGGTATCGACGCAGACACACGCCCACTTGACGGTGTACTTGCCGGGCTTGAGCGGCGGCAGCTTCACCGACAGGGTATAGCCATCCGGGCTTACCGTCGGCGGTCCGCTGGCCCAGTTGTGGCCGTTTGCGTCGAGCACCTTGAGGGTGGCAAAGAGTTTTTCCACCGGCGCGTCGTAGAGGATGGATACCTGGGCAGGTGCGGCGGATAACCGCTGCCCGGCGCTTGGGTTTTCGTGGCGGGGAAAGGAATGGGCCCAACAGGCGGGCGTGCTAATCAGCAGCAGGGCCACGGTGATCGAAAGCCGACGTATGGCCATCTTACTTGCCTCCGAACAGAGCCCAATTGGCTTGAGGGAAAATTGCATCGTAGAAGATGTCCAACAGCCCGATGAAAGCGGCATGCGTGCCAGGAACACTCGCACGGTTGAGCGCGAACTGCGTGCCCAGGCTGAGCTCGAAGTAGTAGCTCACGTAGGCGATTCCAGGCGTGGCCAACAGGTTGGGAAAAGTCTGTCTGGCCGGCCCTGCCACGAGTTGCGAGTAGTTGAACTCGGTGAATAGAAACATGTCACGCAGCGGCTCGGGCAGACCGATATCGCGTACCGAATTGCTGAGATAGGGCAGCGAGTACTCGACCACCTGATCGGCGAACAGGAGATGGCTGGTCGAGCCGCTCAACGCCGGCAGATAACCGCAATCGCCCTGAAAGCCCAACGGCCGCAAATATTCAAGGGCAGCCCAGTCAGGCAAGTCGCCCAGCGCCTTCTCCCACACCAGCTCGGGTCCAAGGCTGGTGTGATTCTGGGTCTGCACCGCTGGATCGCCGGTAGGCAGTTGCAGATTGACCATCGCGCCGAGCAAAAATTCGTGCTCGGGAAGCACTAAAAAGGCGTATTTCAAGAAAAGGTTTAGGTCGTCGAAGCCGCTCTGGTTGGCCCCTTCCTTGGGCGATTGGTAAAGCCATGAGCTACCTGCGCCCACGCTCCATCGGGGTACCCAAGCGTCACTTTGATTGCCGTTTCCGATCACCTTTTCGATCGATGTGGCCAGGGTGAAGGTGCGCCCGTCGGCACCGCGCACCCAGGAGGGCTGCACGATATCCAGCTCGTTGGCGGGAGTTGGGTCTTCCGCGATCAATGGTTCTAGAAAAATGTAATCGCCGACTACTCCATGCGCCCAGGCGCGGGCGCAGGGTAAAACAAAAGCCGTAAACATAACTACCAGGCAAAGCCGCCTCATAAATTCCCCTCCGCACACAACTGTGCGTTGCGCTCAGTGGCCCAGGGCCAGTGCGCAAAGTCGAATTTCGCTGAAGGCTGGGAAAAAAGCCGCGCTAGGCGCTGGCTTTGGGGGGAGGCGGCTGAGGCGCCTGAGCAGCACGCGAATGCGCCGCAATCGGCATGAGATCAAGGGTCCTTACTGGAAAAACCACCGGAACCGAAAACAGTGCCGGCAACAGCCCGGGCTCATGCGCGGGTGCGAAACGGCCGACGCCGCCACCGGCAGTACAAATATTCAGGGTCAAAAGGGAGGGGGTGCCACCTTGTACCGCAAATCCTGTCAGTTCGGGCAGACCGGCTGCCAGGATGGCAACGACCAGCAACAGCGCCGGCGCCGTCGAATGCTTCCGCCGGGATGCTAGAACAGCCATCGCTTGGCTCGCAGGTCCGCGGTTCTGACCTCGATGCTGTCACCCGTGGTGCGAGTCGCCAGCCGCACTGGAACGCAGGAGGCTTTGCCTTTGGTCATGGTCTTAATCGGGTAACGGTTGCCGCACAAACGACACACTAAATAGCCGCCGCTGAAGCTGAAACCCTTGCGGAATTTGTAACACTGAATGCAGGCATCCAGAATGGAATGGAGCTTGCCCTCGGAATCGCGCGCCAGGACAAAGCGCACCTGTGCGCCGGCATCGCTGTAGCAGAAAAAGCGCGCTGTACCCGGAGCAACCTCGTTGGCAAGAATCCGCAGTTGGTCGTGACCCTCAAGCTGCGTACAGACTGGTCTCAGACTGGAACGGCCCAGCCAGATAACCCCTATCAAAGCGGCCAGGGCGACACCGCCCCAGGCTATGCCACGCTTTTTCACTAGTCCTACCATAACATCGGTTCAGCGGAAAAGCGAGGCGGCCTTCGAGAGCCACGAAAGATTGAAATTGGTGCCGCGGTCGCAGGTCGAAAAGGTTTTTGCTGGCTGCTTCCGTCACGGTAGCTCACAATCGGATCACAGCTTACATCCAGAGGCCCATCATGATGACTAGCTGGAATCGGCTGTGGCAAATCCTGAGCGTGTTACTGGTAATCGGGCTGTGTGGCTGCGGCATGAGCGACCGCCAAAAGGCGGCTGCCGATGACGCGGCGATCGGCTTTTTTGCAGGTGGCGCCGTGGGCTGCACTGCCGCCGGGTTGGTCGCCAACCGCAGCTCCACTGCCTTCGGCATCGGTTGCCCGCTCGGAATGGTGCTGGGGGCCGTGATCGGCGGCACGATCGGTTACGTCACTTATAATGCGCCGCCGACCTCTGCTGTCCCAGGGGCGATGCCGCCTGGAGCTCCGCCGAGCACCGCGGCGCCGATGGGCGGTTCTGCCCCGAGCGGTCCGCCACCAGGCCACTGAGTTTCAGCGCAGCCGTAAAAGCGCGCTGGCGGCCCAAATCGCCGCCATCCCCACGACCGTGGCTACGCCCACCAGAGGCGAATCGTGTTGTTGTGCCTCGGGCAACAGGTCGGATGCGCCAATATATAAGAATGAGCCGGCGAAAAGGGCCAGGACCCAAGGTAAATCGGTGGGGTCCAGATGAAAGAGCAGGGTGCTGGCGGCGCCCAGCACCGGGGTGCTCATATCGATCAATAGCCAGATCGCGGCGCGCTTGAGTGAATTCTTATGTGCCAGCACCACCGTAACGGTGTTCAATCCGTCGCTGAGGTCGTGGGCGATTACGCTCAATGCGATCAGTACTCCGACCTGCACGCTGGCAGCAAAGCCGATGCCGATGGCGACTCCGTCCAGAAAGCTGTGCAGAGCCAAGCCGGCGGCCCCGATTACTCCCAGTTCGGGGTTGTGGCGATGGTGTTCGTGCACGTGCTCGCGCGCTTGATGCATCGCGGTGTACCGCTCCAGGGCAAAAAACAGCAGGAAGCCGGCCGCCGTGGCCATCATGACCTGCGAGCCCTGATGAAAGCTGAAGACTTCGGGAAGGATGTCGAAGAGCGCCACCGCCAGTACGGCGCCTGAACTGAAGCCGAGCAGCAGGTGAAGGCGATCGCGCAACCAGATCGCGGCCAACCCGCCCAAGCCGGTTGAAACCAGTGTCAGAGACGCGAACCATAAGGGCATCAGGCGCATGGCCGGACGCAAAACGGATGGCTGGAATGGCTCATAACCGGTTGCCGCGTTTCACGTACCCGGCGATTGAAAAATTCGTGGTGAGACTAAGTGCCGGAGCCTTAGCCGAGTTACGAACTGGTTTGGGCATGCTCGTTACAGCCGACTTGCCAAGCGAGACCACAGCGATCCGCGAGCCACCGCAGCGGGCGCTAGTAGTGGCGCCCGCGCGGCCAAATGACCGCCCACCATCACTTCGCCGACGCCCACTTGCTGATTGGCATCAACCGGAGCGCTGAGCTGCGCAGGGAGATCGAAGGCTATGGTATAAGAGTGATTTTCCTCGCCACGTTTGGTGAAGACGCGCAAATCCGCACCCCACACTGGTACAATTTGAGCGACCGCACCGCCACGTATCGGCACGCTGCGTGCGATTGGCTGGCCGCGGCTGGCAATAAGGTAATTGTAATAGTTCAGGAAACCTTGCGAAAGCAGAGTCGCGGCGGCCTCGAAGTTCTCGCTTTTGCGCGGTGACCCCAGCACGACCGCGATCAGGCGCAGACCGTTGCGCTTGGCGGTGGCCGTGACATTGAAGCCGGCGCGATCATAAAAGCCAGTCTTGAGCCCATCACAGCCGGCATAGGTCCGGATCAGATGATTGGTGTTGCGCAATTGAAAGCTGCCGTGGCGAAAGCCGGCGGTATCTATTGCAGACCAGCGTAGTACGTCGGGATACTTTATCAGTTGGCGCGCCAGTAAGGCGCTGTCGTAGGCGCTGGTGATATCGGGTTGCTGGCCGCGCCCGGGCGGCAAGCCGTGGACCGAGTAGTAGTGGGTGTCGTGCATGCCCAATTGCGCGGCCCGCCGATTCATCATCACCACGAAAGCGGCGGTGGATCCGGCGACGTATTCGGCAACCGCCACTGCGGCGTCGTTGGCCGAATGTACCACTACCGCTTTCATCATGTCGTCCAGAGAAAAAGTCTCGCCCTCCTTAAGGTATACCTGCGAGCCGCCCATCCGAGTTGCGAGTGCGGAAGCGGTGACCTGGTCATCCAGCTTGAGGCTGCCGTCATGGAGCTTCTCGGCCACGATCAGCATCAGCATCATCTTGGTCATGGAGGCCGGCGGCCAGGGTTTATGCATATTCAAATCGTAGATGACCTGGCCCGAGATTGGCTCCATTACGCAGGCGGCCACATAAGGCTGAGTCATGACAGGGGGCGGCTTGGTACCCTCTCTGCCCACATGGGCGCGCCGATGTGCCGCTAAGCCGAC
>DATGLK010000087.1 GCA_035294265.1 Candidatus Binataceae bacterium | reverse complement strand
ACCCCCGCCATCCCCGCGGCATTCATGTAACTCTCCTCCATCAGGGGCCGCCCCGGCAGCTCCCCTCCCCCAGCGACATTGCCGCCTTCAGCCTGCAGGAGCTCGCTTTTGCCTACCCCTCGTGCCTTGGCCATATTCCTTCCCCGAAATTTCCTACCTGGTGGTGACTGCAAACTAATCCTCCGCTAATGGGGCCTTTGGGCGCTCACGCACCCCGCGCAAAATTGATGCTCGTTCCCTTCGCCGGACGATTTAATGAGGTAAGATCGAGCCTCGTGCGCTTAAGGGAACTGCCGGGCTGGGAAGCCTGCGAACTCGAATCCCCCTACCCGAAGGAGTCTGGGTGAGGGACTTGGAACCTAATTTAATCAAGCCCGACCTACCTGTCAACAGCCATTTGTCAACTGCCATTCCTTCGACGGCTGCTCCCAATCCACGTCTAATGGGCCGAAGCCGAGGAGTCGGCGCGTACCTTCGCACCCAACCGACCCGTGGCCCGTGCGACAACCGTCTTTGCGGCAGGGCTGGACTCCGGGTGACGTGCACGCGCGGTTTCCGCCGCTTGGTCGCACCACTCGCGGACTCTCACGTTAACGTCTAGTCAAACTCCCGCATTTTTAGTATATGCGCCGAATCGACGCGCATTGGCATCGAGGTTCGACGACAGCGCCGGCCTTGACCTTTTCATGTCGTCGGCCAGCGCTTGGATGGTCCATGCGTGGTGGTGAAATCGACCAAGGAACAGGGAGATGGCAACAGATGGGGAAGTTCACTAGTTTAATCGTGGGGGTGGCGCTGCTGGCGGGGATGGGCGGATCGGCCGCGGCTGACCCCTTCGCTCCGATTCCAGCCGGTACCGAAATTACCAAGGCTAACTGCCAGAAGTATCTCGATCATATGACCGAAGTTCTGGGCCATACTTGTACCATGAACGAGCCGCAGAACACGATGCCACCCGACTACAAGATCGTGATCGAACCAACCCAATCCTATCCGGTGCCGCATAATTACTGGGACGCTACCGAAAAATACAGCAAGCAGGTCAAACTCGAACCCGAAGAAGGCGGCGCCTACCGCATGGTGGGCTACATCGCTGGCATGCCCTTTCCCTTCAGCCAGCTCAGCACCAGCGACCCGACGGCAGGAGCCAAGATGGCATACGATGCCTACATGCAGTTTCAACCCGCGGTGATGTTCGCCGATCAACTGCACACGATCCTGGTGGACCGCTACGGCAACCGCACTGAAGCTTCATCGTGGTTGGGCAATTACGTGCTCTCGCACGTCACCGACGCCGGCTATCCGATGACAATTCCAAATTCGCCGGGAAGCACCGATGGCGTGTACTTTGCCAGCTATAGCGAACAGCAGTTCCCGACCCAAAACCAATACCTCAGCGGCTTGGAATGGGATTATACCGACCCCGACAAGTTTCCCCAGAACTGGGTTTACCTTCCCAGCATCCGCCGCGTGATCGAGCTCTCCCAGGCCGCCCGCTGCGCTCCGTTCACGGCCACCTCCAACTTCAGTTACGACGACCATTCGCGGGCGCAATTGCCGATCATCTGGTTCAAAAACCAGTACCTTGGCACCAAGTACGAGATCACCTACGTCGTGCCCCCCGATAAGCTCAATCAAGCATCTTCCAGCGAGAGCGTTTGGGATATGCGTTACGGGATGTGGCCAACCAAGCGGACCGGCGGCCATTGGGAAGTGCGGCAATGGCTGCAGGTCGCTTCTCAACGCCTGCCCCAGTATGCCAAGGGCTACTGCGAAGCCAACCACTACATCTGGTTGGACAAGGAACAGACCATCACCGTAGCCTACGACGACTTCGATCAGAACAATAATTACTGGCGCGGTCAGTTCAACTTCAATCCCGCCAAACCGGTGCCGGGCGGCGGCTACTCGTTCTACAGTGGGATGTGGGCACACCTCAATCCTGACATTCAGAATCTGAGCAACGCCGAAATCCTGGTCGACAACTCGCATTGGTGGTTCGATCAGGACGTGCCCGCGCGCTACACCAAGTACGATCGTTTTGCCACGCCGGCCGGTCTGTGGCAGGTGACTCAGTAGGAACGACACATGCTGAGGCGAGAGAGTCCGGGATTCCGGGCTCTCCGCGACCCTCGAGGACAGAGCGAGGCCAAAGCCAGGCTGCGCTCTGTCCTCAGTCTCGAACCTCGGAGCAGTCAAGCCCCCTAACAGCCTGCCAAAAACTTGACCTGAGAGCGGTACGCCGCTTGATATAACACCCTGCGTAAGGGCTGACTTCCGATCTTAACCATATCCCTTCAATCCGGAGGAGGGGGATTTGCTCATCGGTCTGAAGGACCTCCCTCGCACGGATGAAACTGGATTACGCTTGAGGCCCGAACCAGCGAGCTTTAATTTTCAAAACAAATGCTTTCGGCGTGAAACAGCGCAGGGCTTATGCTGAACCGGCGCCACATCGCGATCGCACCAGCGAAAAATCTTTATGATGGTAGGGCAAACACTAGGCCCGGCGTTCTGACACTCACGGATGACGCACGGGCGGCTACGACCCGCCTGATTCGATACCTGCGAAATCTCGGGCCAGATCTTCCAATTGTGCTCGTTCCTCGCCATCCATCCCGCTGGCTTCCAGCACCGCGACCAAGTCTGCCGGCAGGCTGGCGCGGACGGTGACCATCGCTCCACCAGTCGGTTTGGCCACACTCAGCTCCATCGCATGCAAGGCTTGGCGCGCGAGCCCCGCCACTTGCGCCTTGCGCCCGCCGTAGAGCGGATCGCTCAGGCAAGGATGGCCGATGGCGGCAAGATGGACTCGGATCTGGTGAGTCCGCCCACTGCGCGGCCGCACTGCGACTACACTCAGTGGCACGTTGCCTGCCGCCAGCTCCCGTACAGCCAGCAGCCGCACTTCGCTCAACGCCGGGCGCACTACCCGCGCCCGCACCGCCATCCGCTTGCGGTCGATCGGATGGCGCCCGATAGGCATCTCCAGCCGCAGCGCTGCGCGCGCCAGATGGCCCAGGCATAGTGCCAAATATATTTTGCTGACCTCGCGACGCGCGAACTGGGCACTCAAGGCGGCGCGCGCCGCGCTGGTGCGTGCCACCACCATTACTCCCGAGGTATCCATGTCCAAGCGATGAACAATTCCCGCCCGCGTGGAGCCATCCAACTCACGGACTTGGGCGAGCTCGGGAAAGCGCGCCAGCAGCGCATCGACCAGGGTCGAATCGGGATGGCCGGCCGAATGATGGACCACCATCCCGGGCGGTTTGTTGACAAAGATCATTTCGTCGTCGCTATACAGGATCTCGATTGGCCCGGCGACGGGGGCGCGCGATTGCACCGTAGCGACCGGCGGCGGGTCCAACAGTTCGATCAGGTCGCCTTCGCGCACGGCGGCCGAGGCGCGGGCGGGGCGATGGTTTACCACCACCAGTCCGGCCTTGATGGCACGTGCGATCTGCGCGCGCGAATAACGCGGGGTCAGTTCACCGGTCAGAAAAGCGTCCAGGCGAGCAGCCGCACGGCCCGCGATCAGAGTGGGTGCGCCACTCACCGCGCATTCTCCCTTGCCAATTGCTCGCGCCGCGCCACCGCCTGGGCCAGGAAATCCGCCAGATGCATCACCTGAATTGACGAACCACGCCGGCGTAACTCGGCTGCGATCTGAAACTGGCAGCCCGGATTAGCCATGACCACGTACTGCGCCCCGCTCTGTTCGATCGTATCCGCCTTGCGCCGCCCCAGCGCCGCCGCCGCCTGTGGCTGAGTCAGATTGTAACTGCCCGCCGATCCGCAACACAGGTCGGAACTCTCCAGCTCAACGAGCTTTACCCCGCCCACCGCTTTCAGTAGTTGGCGCGGTTCACGCCGCACCCCCATACCGTGCGCCAGATGGCAAGCGTCATGATAGGTGACCGTGGCCTCGCAGCTTCCCTCCAGCGGGCGCGTCGCCTTGAGCAACAAGGTGCTCAACTCGCTAACTCGTCGTGCGAACTCGCTCGCGGGTCGGGCCAAGTCGGGATCGTCCTTGAGCAGTTCACCATACTCCGCCATCGCGGTGGTGCATCCTGAAGCAGTCGAGATAATATGGTCTGCTCCGCCGGCCTGGACGAAGCGGCGTACGTTGGCGCGAGCGAACTCCAGCGCGCGGGGGCGGTTTCCGCTGTGCAGATCGAGCGCGCCGCAGCAGGCGGTGAACAGCGCGGGATCGGCACGGTAGCCGGCGCGCGCCAGCAGTTCCGTCGCGTTGTCGGTGGTTGCGGGCGCCACCACACGGGTCACGCACCCAGCATGAATCGCCACGGCAGGGCCGTCGGCGGATACCGAGGCGCAGGTGGCCACAATAGCCTGCCGCCGCGGAATTAGCGACAGCCATTCACCCAGCGCGCCGGGCAGATGGCGTTCGAGCCACGGGCGCACACCCATCACCTCGGCCAAGCGCGCCGGCCACAACAGCAGAGCCAACCGACGGGGATAAGGAAATAGTTGTCCAACCACCCAGCGCTTGAGACGCTGGCCGATGGGCCGGCGTGCGCGGCCTTCGAGGTAGGCTCGAGTCTGCTCGATCAATCGCCCGTAGCGAACTCCGGCCGGGCAGGCACTTTCGCAACCGCGGCAACCTAGACAAAGATCCAGATGCGCCACCACCGC
>DATGLK010000086.1 GCA_035294265.1 Candidatus Binataceae bacterium | reverse complement strand
TGGAGGCATGGTTGCGAGCACAAACCATTGCGGGCGCAACCTGAGTTCATCGACTTCCTGAAGTCGCTGGCGCAATCGTTGCCGCAAGTCAATCTGATCTGCGGCAACTACGCACCCACGGCCATCCTGCCGTCAAACAATGGCTGGCCCGACCATCCCCGTTTTCATCTGCATTTCACGCACACCAGCGCGTCATGGCTCAACCTGACAGAGCGCTGGTTTGGGCTTACTAGCCAGCATTCAAAACGCAACACTTATTTCCCGCACACAACACTAGAGCGCCTGTACAGCGGTTGCCAGCCGTTCGTATTCCGACCACTCGTTGTAGGCCTGAGCCGCGATTCGCAGCCATAACGCTCCCGCCTGAGCAAAGATTTCGGCTTCGATTCGATGCTTCCGAGCCAGGTGGGCGCGCAATTCCAACTCGACCGTAGGGCGCGAACGAACCGCCCCGATTGCCAGTCCGCTGGGCGGCTTCAGCGCCATCCGAATCGTCGCCATCGCCGCGCACGTCGCGCTCGGCGCCGCGGTTTCGGTTCCCCATGCCTGCGCCAGCATCTCGCCCGCCCGCCGCGCCAATGCGGCATTGCGCGCCATCAAATGGGCACCGCCCAGACGGGCATGAGCGGCCAGTGCGGCCGGTACCGACAGCGCCGGACTCGGATCGCGAGTACCGGTCCAGTCAAATTCCGCGGTAAAGCCGGCGCCGTAACCATGCGAGATAGTGGTGGGATGTATCACTTCGTCAACTTGCGGATTGGCCCACAGGAAACCGCACGGGCGCGGTGCAAACAGCCATTTGTGGCAATTGCCGACATACCAGTCGGCGCCGCTCGCCGGCAGATCCAACTCGATCTGACCGGGCGCATGAGCACCGTCAACGAGCACACGCGCGCCTGCTTGATGCGCTAACTGTGCCATCGCTGCCACCGGCAAAATGCAGGCGCTGCGCGAAGCTATGTGGTCGAGCACTACCAGCCTAGTGCGTGCGCTGAGACGAGAGGCGAGGGCTTCAATCGCTTCGCTTGCGTCCCGCAACGGCATCGGCAACTCGGCAGTGACCACTTTCGCCGGGCCACGCCGGGCTGCGAATCCGATCGCCTTGGCGATTGCAGCATAGGCGTAGTTGGTGGTGAGGATCTCGTCGTCGTGCTCCAGTTCGAGCGAGCGCAATACGGCGTTGCAACCGGTAGTGGCATTATCAACGAAGACGAGGTTATCCGGCCGCACCTTCAGATAACTAGCCAACGCCGCGGCCGCGTCACGCAGCATCTGCGGCAGTTCGCGGGCCATGAAACCGCTGGGATTGCGCTCGATCCGCTCGCGCCAAGCCGCCTGTTCGGCCAGCACGCAATGGGGCGTGAGGCCGAAGCCGCCATGGTTGAGATAGATTAGATCGGGCGCCAGCGGAAAATACGCGCGGGCAGGCGCGCCGTATGCAACCCGGTCTGTCTCGGTGTTTGCGCTCACTCCGCCATATTATCGGGGGCGTGCGCGTAGTTAAAACCGGTTTAGCCGCCGACTGAGGCTCAGGTTTTAGAATGTCAGCGAGCAATTGGGAATCACCACTACCTGATTGGAGCTGAAGGAAGCCACCGCCACCCCCGGCAGGTTACTCGGATCGAAGATCCCGGCCGCTAGACTGAAGGGATTGGGCGCCGCGAGTACCGTATCGAGCGCGAACCCTCCCTTGCCGTCGCCATAGAGGATCGTCAGCTGGCCGGTGCCCGCCAAGCTGACCGCGATATCGGGATTGCCGTCGTTGTTGAAGTCCCCCACCCCTAGCGCCGAAGGCGCGCCCCCATAAGTGGTGGCTACAGTGACCGAAGTAGGGAAGCTGCCCGCGCCGTTGCCAAACAGCACCGTAATGTCGTCGGACAGGCCGTTGGCCACGGCCACGTCCAGATTGCCATCCTTGTTGAAGTCGCCCAAAGCCACGGCGCGGGGAAACTGCCCCACGGCGAAGGCAGTGGGCGAGCCGAACTGGCCACTGCCGTTGTTGAGCAAGATATCGACCGCGTAATCCCCGGCCGCAACCACGGCCAAGTCGGGATTGCCATCGTTATTGAAATCCCCCGCGGCCAGCGCGATCGGATAATCGCCGGCATTATACTGCGTGGGTGGTCCGAAGTCGCCTGCGCCGTCGCCAGGCAAAATCGTCACTGAAGCGGCGCCGTAATTGGCCACCGCCAGGTCGGCGAACCCATCATGATTGAAATCGGCGCTGGCGATTGCCACCGGACTATTGGCGGTGGTGGTAGCGTAGGAAGCGCCGAAGTTGCCGGTGCCGTCGTTGAGTAGCACCGATATGTCGCTGGAGAGCTGATTGACCACGGCCAAATCCAGCAACCCATTATTGGTGAAATCGCTCGCCGCCAGGGCAAAGGGTTCGCTGCCTACCGCAATCTGCGCGCCCCCCACCAGCCCGCCGCCGGCTTTACCCAGAAGCATCGTGACTTGGTTGGATGAGGCGTCGGCCACTGCCAGGTCGGTCAGCCCGTCGCCGTTGAAATCGCCGCTGACTAGCGCATGCGGACCGGCACCCGCAGCAATGCCGGACAGGGAGAACGAGAACTTGCCGTCGCCCTGGTTGGGCAGAATCGTCAACGTGTTGCTGCCGGTATCCGCCGAAATCAAATCGGTCGAGCCGTCCCGGTTAAGGTCCGCCGCCGCCATCGCGGTCGGTTGCGCGCCGGTGCTGTAATACTGGGGCGCGTAAAAGCGGCCCGCTCCGTTGCCGAACATCACCGCGACCATGTTGCTACCCCAGTTCGCGGCTGCTAGATCCAGGTTGCCATCGTGGTTGAAATCACCCACCGCCAGCCCAGTGGGCTTGATCCCAGCGATCAGGTAGGCGGGCGAAAAATTGCCGGTGCCGTCGCCGGTCAGAATTACTGCCAGCGGTTGATTGGGGCTAAGTCCCAGGGACACCACCAGTTCCAGCTTGCCATCGTTCTTGAAATCGCCGGTGATAATGTAATCGGGTTTACCGCTTAGCAAAATATTATGCGCCAAGCTGAAGCTGCCCGCGCCATTGCCCAGCAGAATGCTTACGGTCTGCGAGCCGCTGTTGGTCACTGCCAGATCGAGCTTGCCGTCGCCGTTGAAGTCGGCCGTGACTACATCCATCGGCAGCACTCCGACTACCGGATTCGACGCTATGGTGTAGCCGGAGGCCAGATTGAGAACCACCGAGATCACGCTGCTGCCCTCGCACGCCACCGCCAAATCGACCCGCCCATCGCCATTGAAATCTCCCACCGTCATTCCTTGTGGCACTTTGCCCACCATCACGGTGGCAGCCACGCTGAAGCCTCCCGCGCCGTTGCCATACAAGATTTCCACCGAACTCAATCCCATCGAGACCGCCAGGTCGGGCACGCCATCGCCGTTAAAATCCGCCGACACAATGCCGCGCGGAAGCTGCGGCAGCGCGACGTCGGGCAGGCGTACATAACCGCCGGTTTTTTGGCGCAGCAGCACCGAGATCGACCACGAGTCGGCGTTGAGCGCCACCAGGTCGGGCAACCCGTCGCCGTTGACGTCAATGGCGAGCACGCCGAGCGGATGGCTGCCCACCGTCAGGTCATGGCGTAGCAGCCCGCAGGCCGCCAGCAGACGATGAGGTGGAACCATCGAGGCCACGAACAGAGCACTCAGCGCCATTGTTACAACCATGCGTGCCTTCACTTCCACTTCCTCCCAGCGCAAGTGCTATGATGCTAGCGGCACATGACTGGAACGGTGTGCAAGAAGGAATTGCGACCTGCTCCGAAGAGGTCACCCGCGATGCCAACCGGTGAGCGACTGTTTTGTGCCGGGTATCCCGCTTCGAGCATCGATTAAGTTAACCCGCCAACTTCTCTTTTCGGTCCCGAGAACCTCCGCGCGATCAAGCCGTCGGCACGTGGCTCCCTCTGGCGCACGGCGCTGCCTGCGCCTGGCCCGAGTAGGTTTTAGCTCGGCCGCAAGCCAGGTATGTTGCGCCAGCGTTTACGCTTGAGTTAGTCTCTGGCTTGGCAGCGCTTTAATTTGGTCTAGACGATTTACCTTTTGAATCGATCACCGACGGAGCACGATCTCGATGGCCTGGGAGCGCAAGAGCGTGCAGGTCATTTCAAATTCAAATCCTTCAGCATGCCGAGCAACATGCACACCTCCTTTAGATTTGCGACTCGGCAAGAGCCCACGCGCCCAATCGACCCGACCCTGGGTCTTAATGATTTGACACCGGCCTCGCGCGCGCCTGCAACGGAACACAACTTCGTGCGCTTACCCAATCAGCACCAGGATCAAGTGCCGTCAAAAGGCCGCCGAGAGCTGGAGGGTGGCAGTGTCGGCCCTGGCGGGTTGTGGGGCTAGCGGCGCATAGCGCCCCTGAGCGCAAATCGGCGACGATAGGCCGGGAGTGGTGGGGAGACAAGGATGCCAGGATTCTCACTGCGTAATCCGCATCTGATCATCGTGGCCGCCCTGCTGGTCGTGATCCTCGGGATCATGACCTTGACCCAACTGCCGGTGGACGTCTTTCCACGCCTGTACATCAAGGCGGCCGTGGTCGCCACCTTCTATCCAGGGTTCGCACCGTTGGCGATGGAACAGGATATCACCAGCCGTTATGAACGCTTCTTCACGCTTGGCAACGGCATCGAACATATCGAATCACGCTCGATTCCCGGGGTCAGCGCGATTACCGTTTACTTCCACCCCGAGGTCGATATCGGAGTGGGCGCCGCCAACCTGGCGACCCTGGCGATGGGGGATTTGGGATTGATGCCGCCCGGGACGCTACCCCCGCTGGTGCTTGAATACAACGCGTCGTCGTCGATTCCGGTAATTCTAGTGACGGTGTCCGGCCCGTACGATGAAACCGAATTACAGAATGAAGGGCGCTACAACGTGCGCAACTTCATGGCCACCGTCAGTGGGGCTTCGGTGCCCTATCCTTTTGGCGGCAAAATTCGCCAAATAATGGTTTACTTGGACCGCCAGAAGCTGCAAGCCAAGGGAATTACTCTGGACGACGTCACCAGCGCGGTCAACTCGACCAACCAGATTCTTCCGGCTGGAGACGCCAAAATCGGACCTTACGACTGGTACATCTATAGCAACGCGCAGATCCCCGGTCCCAAAGAGCTCAATCAAGTGCCGGTGATGATCGGCCCCGGCCAGGCGCCGACGTACGTGGGCGACGTGGGCAAAGCCGAAAAGGCCGCTGAAATCCAATATAACGAGGTATTGATCGACGGAAAGCCCTCCGTCTACATCCCGATCTTCAAGCAGACCGGCGCCAATACCTTGGACGTAATCACTGGGGTCAAGCAGGCAGTGCGTCACGTCACGGGGCTGCCCCCCAACATGAAAGTTGGCACCCTCTTCAGCCAAGAAGGAACCATCCTTGAGGCAGTGCATGCCCTGGAGCACGAGGCAGCCTCGGGTGCCATCCTGGCTTCCCTGATGATTTTGCTCTTCTTAGGCAGTCTGCGCTCCACTTTTGCCATTTTTCTGTCGATTCCGCTGTCGATTCTGGCTGGAATCGTCGGATTGGGATTGGCCCACCAAACCATCAACCTGATGACTCTGGGCGGCTTCACACTTGCTATCGGGCGGCTTATTGATGACTCCACGGTGGTCCTGGAGAACATCAATCGCCATCTCGCCATGGGCAAGCAACCGCAAGCCGCCGCGGCCGATGGAGCCGGCGAAGTAACCTACGCGGTCCTGGCCTCCACCATCAGCACCATCGTGGTCTTTCTCCCGGTGATTTTTCTGTATGGTGTGAGCAAGGAGCTGTTCACCGCGCTTGCGTTGGCGGTGTTTTTTTCAATGGCCGCTTCGTACGTAGTCTCGATGTCTATCATTCCCATCTACTGCGCGCGTCTACTTAATCCGGAGGAAGCGCGTCAAGCCGCCCAACGCGAAGCCACTGGCATCGACACCCGGCGCGGACCGCTGGCCGCCTTCGATCGCGGTTACAATCATTTCGCCGAGCGGTTTGCCAGCGTGCTTGATCGCTCGCTCAATCACAAGCTCGCCGTCATCGTGGGGACCGTCGTGCTTTTCGCGCTATCGATGTTGCTGTTTCCTCGCCTGGGGACCCGGCTCTTTCCCGAGACTGATCCCGGCAAATTCGTAATCAACATCACCACCCCGGTGGGCACCCGCCTCGAATTGACAGATGCGGTTGCAAAACATATCAACCAAATAATCCACCAGGTCATTCCACCTCATGACCTGCAAAACGTAATCGCCAACCTCGGGGTAGTAGCCAACATTTCGGCGCTATATACCCCCAATTCCGGCGAGGACACCGGGCAAATCATGGTGGCCCTGCGCAGCTCTCACGTCCATTCCACGCAGTACTACGAACAAGCCGTGAGAGAGGCACTAACTCGCCAAATTCCCGACGTCAAAACCTTTTTCAGCTCCGGCAGCATCATCGATGCCGTACTTGATTTTGGTTCGCTTGCTCCCATCGACATCCAACTCAGCGCCCCGATGACCGAAGACTTCAAACCGATGTTCAACTATGCTCGTCAGATCAACCAGCGCATCGAAGGACTGCCCGAGGTCGGGCAGGTAATGCTCAAGCAGATCGCGGACTATCCAACCGTCGAAATAGACGTGGACCGCACCAAGGCCGCACGCCTGGGTATCACCGAGCGCTCGGTGATTACCAATCTGATCACCGCCATCAACAGCAACGATATGATCAAGCCCTCGATCTGGATCGACCCTCGCAACGGCGACGATTACTATTTGAGCGCTCAATATTTCGAAGAGAACATCAATTCCTTTCAGACTTTGCTCGATCTACCGGTCGGGACGCGGATGGGCGAGAATTATCACGACTATAACTATCGCCCTGCCCGCTCGCGGATTGACTCCGCCTCCGGCCACGAGGAATCCATACTTCTGGGAGAGGTGGCCAGCATCAAGCGGACGCATTATCCGGCCGAGGCCGATCACTACAACATCCAGCGAGTGGTCGACGTGCTGGTTTCGCCGCGCACCAGTGATATGGGTGGCACTCTTGACGCCGTCAAGCGAGCGATTGCCGGTCTGAAAGCGCCACCCGCAATCACGACGTATTTTCGCGGCTCGGTGGTCAACATGCAAAAGACCTTCGCGAGCATGGAAAGCGGATTTGCGTTGGCGGTGCTGGTGGTTTATCTGGTCGGAGTAGCCCAAGGCCGTTCCTGGCTTGACCCTTTCATCTTTTTGTTTTCCGTGCCCATGGGCTTGATCGGAGTAGTTTGGATGCTCTGGGCAACCCATACCACGGTGAATATCGAGTCGATGATGGGTGTGATCGTGATGATCGGGATCGTGGTATCCAACGCGATTTTGCTGATCGATTTCGCCAACCAACGCCGCCTCGAGGGAATGCCTCTGCGTCAGGCCGCGGTCGAGGCGGCGCGGATCAGGATGCGACCGATCTTGATGACCTCCTTGGCCACGGTGGCCGGCTTGACTCCATTGGCGATGAAACTGGAGGCTGGAAGCGCGGCTTCCGCACCGCTGGCGCGCGCGGTCATCGGCGGGCTCAGCGTCTCGCTGGTGATGACCTTGTTTTTGGTGCCCAGCGTGTGGGAGCTGTTTTATTCCCTCAAACCGGCGCCTGCGGCCGCCCCGCCGCCCGCGCAAGCCAATCCATAACTGCCAAGAAGGATCCTGACTCAACGCGCAAAGGAATCACAATCATGACTATCAAAAGCGTCAGCGCCGCGTGCCTGGCGCTGGCAATCGCGGCGGTGCTATCCGCATGCTCTCACCCCGCGACCCGGGCTACACCGCCGGCGACGCCTCGCGTCAGCGTGATTCATCCGCAGCGCGGCGAGATGACGCTGAGTATCGAACTGCCGGGCGATCTGGTGGGCTTTTATGAAGCTGCCTTGCACTCCAAGGTGACGGGCTATCTGAAGTCAATCGCGGTCGATAAGGGCGATGAGGTCAAGCGCGGTGAGGTGCTGGCCGAAATACAAGTCCCCGAACTCCATTCCAATCTTCAGCACGCTCAAGCGCACCTCGTGATCGAAAAGCTCACCTATGAGCGCATAAAGCGAGTTCAGACCTCCGATCCACGTCTGGTTTCTCAGGAAGACGTGGATATGGCTTATGCTCAGTACCAGCAAGCGCAGGCCGCCGTACATACTTTGCAAACCATGGTGGGCTATACCAAAATCATCGCGCCCTTCGATGGCCGAATCACCGGGCGCTTCGTGGACCCAGGCGCTTTGGTGCGCGCCGGAGGCGGCGATTTTGGAGTCAACGAAACCTCGGCCCTGATCTCTCCGGGCGCCACCGAGGGGGCAGGCGGCCATCGTATCGGTGGCGGGCCGATCCTGACTATCGCAAAGACCAATCGGTTGCGCGTTTACGTCTACGTACCTGCACGATGGTGCCGTTATATTCGCCGCGGCACGCCGGCCACCTTGACCGTGGACGGGATGCCCGGTCTGTCAATCAAAAGTTCGGTGACCCGTTATGCGGGCGCCCTGGATCTCACCACCCGCACCATGTTGGCCGAGGTTGATATCGACAATAGCGATCAGGCGCTTTATCCTCGCATGTACGCGCACGTCAAGCTCGATCTGGTTTCACATCCTCAGGCCCTGCGCCTTCCTATTTCCGCGGTGAGTCAAGGTCGCCAAAGCGCCACGGTCCTGGTGGCAAGCAAGGGCGCCGTGACGACGCGTTCGGTCTCGACTGGGCTGGTCGAGCCGAACTACATCGAGATTACCTCGGGCCTCTCAACCGACGATCTGGTCGTCGATCCCTTCAACGCCGACCTTAGAGACGGACAAACGGTAAGCTACACTCAGCCCAACCCACTGGCCGGACCGCCCAATCGCTTGGCGACAAGCAAATGACGGCGCTTAAGTTAGCGCTCACGTTAGGCCCTGGTCAGGCGGGTTTTCAAGCGCGCGAAAAAATCTTCGATGTGGCGGTTGTTGCGGCCGAAATCGCCGATCCCCTCGCGGCCGCGTGATCGCATTTCGATCAGGCTCCCACTGCCTTGCGCCCGGACCTCGATCACCACGTCGTCGTGAAAGCCAAAGACCGCGCTAGTCGCGACTGCCTCCAGCGTTCGCGTAGCCGGATTGGCATAGGTAACCTGCCAATCAGGCATCGCTCTGGCCATGGCCTCGACCTGAGCGAAGGCCGCCGGCGGCGGCAGCAAAGTCGCCAACGGTCCCAAGCCGGGATAGCCTCGCCGCTGGCGCGGCTCCATCCAGGCCTGATTGTAAGCCAGCGAGCGCGAGCTGTTGGCCGGCAGCTCGGCGGCGTGAACGAACTGTGGCGGGTTGGTGTAATCCGTAGTCAAATCGTTGATCGCCGGATAACGCATCGCGACCAGGAACAAGAGCACCGCGCCGGCGCTGATCGCGCCTCCAACCGTCAGGGCAAAAACCGCGCGTTGCTGGGTCCCGAAATGGCGGGTTTGAAAATAACCGATCACTCCAAGCACCAGAGTGAGCAGCCCAAAGAGCAGCCCAAAGAGCATTATCTGCAACCCAAGCATCGGGTCGATAAAGTTCAGATGGGCCGCCAACGGTCCCGCCACTACCAGCGCCAAGGCGATCAAGGCATCGAAATACCCCAGCCATGCCGCAGCCATAGGTTTCGATGCATAGCGGGTTGGCGGCACGCAGACAAGCGGGCAGTTCCGTAAGCTAACGATTCAACGACAGCGGCAGCTACTTTGCCGGCGCCGATTTGGCGGCGGTCGGCGGCACACCGATGGTCCAGGATGCGAGGTATCCCAGGCGATATACAAAATGGGCTATCAGCAACAGCGCCGCCATCGCGGCCGGAACCGCGAGCGTGGGCCACCCCGCCACCAGCACGCCCAGCGCCGCCAACAACGCGCATCGGAGCTGACACCGCCTGACGGCAGCGCGATGGGACAGGCCGCGGTCGATCAGGCGGTGATGAATATGATCGCGATCGGGCCTGCACCAAGCCGCGACCAACTGGCGCCCGCGCCGGCGGCCGGAAGCCTCAGCGAGCACTGGCCAAGCACGTCGAGCGATAGTCAGCAGAACCTCCAGAAGAGGATACGCCATGATCAGCAGAAGTATCTCCAGCCGCACCCAAGGGGAGCAGAAACTACTGATCCGCAAGGCCAGCGCGCCCACCGCGAAACCGGCCAGAAGAGCTCCGCTGTCGCCGGCAAAAATGGTGGCGGGATATCGATTGCGCAGCCAGAAGCCGACCCAGGCACCGGCCAGCAGAGCAGTGGCACTCAATTCAACCGGCTGGCGGCTGAAAGTGGCCAATGCGCCCAGGGCGCTCAACTCGATGATAGCGACGCCGGCGGCCAGACCGTCCAGGCCGTCGATAAGGTTACTGCCATTGCTCACCGCCACCAGCCAGCCCGTGCTTAGGATGGCCAGCGCGCAGGTATCCAACCAGCCACGGCCGGGACAGAGCTGAACAAAGAGCAAGCACACAGCGGCGGCTGCCAGGCCTTCCACCAACAGACGGATCGCGATGGGCAGCGAGCGCAAGTCGTCGATCAGTCCCACCCCGAATACGGCCGTGGCGGCCAGCGCCAAGGTTGGCCATTGAGCTCCGATCAGGGATATGAACAATGGCCGATTGAAAGACGCGCTGAGCAACAAGCCCCAGATCAGCGCGCCAAACACCGCCAGCCCCCCCAGGCGTGGAATGGGAGCCAGGTTGACCCGGCGCGGCTCGGGGCGATCGATCGCGCCCAGCGCACGCGCCAGGCTGGCAGCCGGCGCGGCCAGACTCCACGCCGCAATGCCAGTTGCAATCGCCAGCATCGCCAGTAAGGCCACTTCAGTCCCGCCCCTGGCGCGGCAGATCGTTGACCGCCCGGCTGACTAAAAACGGTCCCAGCGCCAGCGCGTCCATGTGCGTGCGCATGAAACAATCCACCGCCTCCTCGGGTCGGCAAACGATGGGCTCGTTCTCGTTGAAGCTGGTATTGAGCAGGGCTCCAATCCCGGTGCGCCGCTCGAAGTCCTTCAAGAGCGCATGCAAGCTGGGATTGAGCTGCGCGCTCACGGTTTGTACCCGCCCAGTGTGATCGACGTGATCGACCGCGGCCAGGCGCGCCTGATAAGCGGGACGAATGGGAAAAACGTGGAGCATGAAGGGCGAGGGTTCGCTGGAGGTGAAGTACTCGCCTTGGCGCTCGGCCAGCACTGCTGGAGCGAAGGGCCGAAAGGGTTCGCGATGCTTGACCCGGCCATTAAGCAATTCGCGCATCCCCGGCCATCCCGGATGGGTCAGGATGGAACGTGCGCCTAGCGCCCGCGGCCCCCATTCCATTCGTCCCTGAAACCAGCCCACCACCTCGCCTGCGGCCAGCGCCGCGGCGGTACGTTCAATGAGCGCGGCCGGCTCCAATCGCTCGAAGCGCAGGCCGCGCGCAACCAGCGCCTGGCGGCATTGCCCTTCGTTGTACTCCGGGCCGTAATACGGGTGGTTCAGGTGCAATCGCGCCGCGTTGGGTTGTAGGCGCTGCTGGGTGTAGAGCGCCGCACCCAGCGCCAACCCCTCGTCTCCAGCCGCTGGTTGAATGTAGGTCTGTTCAATCCCGGTTTCGGCTTGCAACTTGCCGTTGACGACGCTGTTGAGTGCGCACCCGCCTGCTAAGGCCAGCCGCGGGCTGGGCGTCAGCGTAAGCAACTGACGCACCAGCGACAGCGCCGCCTGCTCGAAGCGACGTTGCAGGCCAAAGGCCAAGTCTCTGTCGCGCGCGCTCAGCGCAGCGCCTGGCGGGCGCGCCGGGCCAAGCTCCGCACTCAGCTTGGGGGTAAAGCCGGCGGTCAGCCGGATGCGGCCGTCCTCGCCGATGGTGAAGCCCTGATCGCTGCCGGTAGGGGCGAAGTAGTCGAAGTTCAGCGCATAGTCGCCATTGCTATCGATCTGCAGCAGTCGCTCGAACAGTTCGGTGTAGCGATCGTTGCCGTAGGGCGCCAGCCCCATCACCTTGCCTTCGTCGCCATACTCGCCGAAGCCCAAAAAGCGCGACATGATGCCATAGAACAAACCCAGGGATTGGGGCAGGTAGATGCGCTTGAGAACCTCGATGTGTCCGCCTTCGCAACGCGCCAGCATCGCCGAGACGAAATCGCCCGAGCCGTCGTAACTAAGGCCGGCTGCGGAGTCGAAATCCGAGCACAGATAGGCGCTGGCGATATGAGCCAGGTGATGCTCGATGCGGTGGACGGCAAAGCGCAGCCGCTGGGGCGCCACTTCCAGCTCCTGGGCGAACAGAGCATGTAGATCCTCCAGCGCCGCCCGGCGCCGTCCAATCGCGAGCAGGTTGGGCAGGCGCCCGGGATTGCGCAGCGCGTAACCCAGCTTGCGGCCCAGATTGGCGCGAGCGTTGCGCGCGATCGCGACATGATCGACCTCATCGATGGTCAAGCCAGCGGCCGCCAGGCAGGTTTGAATCGCGCGGCGCGGGAAGCCGCCGAAATGCTTGACCCGGTTGAGCCGCTCTTCCGCCACCGCCATCACCAAGCGGCCATCGACCAGCAGCGCCGCCGCCGCGTCGCCATGAAACAGGTTAAGCCCCAGCACGTTCATCCGATCGCACTCTCCTTACTTTCGGCCATCGCGCTATTTCGCCACTGCGCAACCCCTCTTCCGCCGGCGGGGCGAAA